>JARRRH010000097.1:6945-13578 GCA_037380925.1 Deltaproteobacteria bacterium
GGTCAACGATTCTTGTACATCCTGTTATCCTGTCTGAGAGCATGAGGCTGCCATCTTATCAGAAGAAGTTTGCCTTTGTTGTGAATCCGACTGCGGGGATGGGGGTTGCAGGGAAGGAGTGGCCGCGCATCAGGACCCTTGCCCGGGATCGGCTGGGTGATATTTTGGAATTCATCACCTCCGAACCCGGCGATGGGATCCGGATGACGCGCGCAGCTCTTCTTGGCGGTGCGAAAGCCGTTGTGTGTGTCGGCGGTGACGGCACCCTCAACGAGGTGGTCAACGGGTTCATGGATGAGCACGGTGCAGTTGACCCGGAAGCCCGGCTCGGGTTCATTCCCATCGGTACCGGATGCGACTTTGTAAAAACCGTTCCCATACCCAGGCAGGTGGATCGGGCTGTAGATGTGATTTGTGGGTTACACACGCGCACCATTGACCTGGGCCGGCTCCAATACCTAGATCATGCTGGATCTCGGAGAAGCACCTATTTCCATAATGTTGTGAGCTTCGGGCTCGGCGGAGAGGTCGTGGAGCGGGTGAACCGGGCCACCAAGGCTTTCGGCGGTTTTGTTTCTTTTGTGTGGGCCACCTTGGCTTCCGTTTTGCTTTACAACAAAAAGAGAATAGGGCTAAGGGTTGATGACGTCTTCGATGGTTGGGTCGTCACCTGGAATGTGGCGGTCGCGAACGGCCAGTACCACGGCGGGGGGATGTGGGTGGCTCCGGACGCCGTCATTGACGACGGCCTCTTTCACGTGACCGTGATTGGGGATTTCACTTTGCTTGAGGTTTTTCGCCATCTTCCCAAGCTCTATAACGGCCGGCTTTTAGAACTACAAAAGGTCCGCTGCCTGGTTGGTACGCAGGTGGAGGCGTCTTCGGATGGGCGGGTTCTGTTGGACGTGGACGGTGAGCAACCCGGAACCTTGCCCGTAAGGATCCAAATCGTTCCCAAAGCCCTCAGTCTCTTTACACCGGAATGAAATGCGCTTTTCCTTATCTCGTTACGTGCTCTTAAAAAGCGCGCTCCCTGTAAGGAAGGTGCTTAGTTGTTACTAAACCCTCCACCTCTGGTGGAGGACCCGGGTAGGTTCCACCGATCCGGGGAGAATAACGGCTGTTAGAGCGATAGCGGTGCCGACTCGAGGGCAAAGCCTTTTCATTCGTTCCAAGGCTCCCGGGCTGGTCCGGTACTCACCAATACGCGGGGGAGCTCAATTTTAAATCCCTGCCGAGATCGCTGGTGAGGACCGGACGGCGCCCTCCCGCCAGTCACTTCAGAAAAGGCTTTGCCCTTGAGCCCCCTTTGAGGTGGCCGCCTGAGGCCACCAGCTCTGATGGTGGAGGCTTACTTGGAGCGGCTGAAAGGTTACGAGTAACCCAACGAGGTGATGCCATGCGTCGCTGGAATGGTTGGGGAGACGACACTATTGATTTTCCCCTGCCCGCAAGTGCCCACAGGTTTCTTACCGAGAAGATCGGGGCCGGCAATCCCCTGCCGGATGCTGCCTTCGAAGAGGTTGTGAAAAAGGTCCCCCCATCCCGTCTCCCGGACCACCCCTTGGTTTTGCATTCCCCTCGCGAACGCCTGGGGCATGCGCGCGGACAGAGCCTGCCTGACTGGATAGCGCTGCGCAGCGGAAATCTTGGTGCCTTCCCTGACGGTGTCGCCTATCCTGAAACGCCCGAGGATGTACAGGACCTTCTCGCCTACGCGCAGGCAGCGGGCGCAACCGTGATTCCCTATGGCGGCGGTACCAGCGTTGTGGGTCACATCACGCCTGAGAGAGCAGGCAAACCGGTTTTGACCGTTGATCTTAGAAGGATGAATCGCCTCGTGAACTTGAACAAGGGAAGCCAGGTTGCCACCTTCGGGGCCGGTGCTGCGGGACCGGATATCGAGGCACAGCTCAGGGCCGAAGGCTTTACCCTGGGACATTTCCCCCAGTCTTTCGAGTTGTCCACAGTGGGCGGTTGGATAGCCACTCGTTCCAGCGGGCAGCAATCCTTGCGGTACGGCCGGATTGAACAGCTTTTCGCCGGGGCGCGGATGTTTACCCCGGTGGGCCCCTATGAAATTCGGGCTTTTCCTGCTTCAGCAGCCGGGCCGGACCTGGGCCACGTGGTTCTGGGTTCCGAAGGCCGATTGGGGATTCTGACGGAAGTCCTGGTTCGCATCACTCCGTTGCCTGAACAGGAGAGGTTTTACGTTGTGTTTTTCCCTTCCTGGAAAAGCGCTCTTGAGGGGGTCAGAAGGGCGATGCAGGCCAAGATTTTTTTGTCCATGCTTCGGCTGAGCAGCCCCAAAGAGACGGAAACCCAGTTGGCCCTGGCAGGACACGAACGGCTCGTGGGCTTGTATGAAAAGGTGCTGGCTCAACGGGGGGTGGGTCCGGGGAAGTGCATGTTGGTGATGGCGGTCACGGGTACAAGGGCGCAGTGCCGCAGTGCGCGCAGGTTAGCACGTCGCACGCTCAAAGGGGCCACAGGGTTCATCGCGGGTCGATATCTGGGCGGTAAATGGGCGGAGAGTCGTTTCCGGACGCCCTATTTGAGGAATAGGCTATGGGAGGAAGGCTATGGCGTGGACACCTTTGAGACAGCGACGGACTGGCCAAACGTGGATCAGATGATGACGGCCGTGGAATCGGCTCTCCAAGAGGTCGTGGAGAAGGAGGGGGAGAGGGTCCATGCTTTTTCCCATTTGTCTCACCTCTACGCCCAGGGTGCAAGCGTTTACACAACCGCTATTTTCAGACTCGGTGGTAACCATGAGGCCACTCTTACCCGGTGGCAAGCTATGAAGGCGGCTGCGTCCAAGGCAATTATCGACCATGGAGGGACTATTAGCCATCAGCACGGGATCGGCATCGACCACGCCCCTTACCTGTCCGCAGAAAAGGGTGAACTCGGCATCGAGGCGGTCAAGGCGGCTTTGCGGGTGTTTGACCCGGAAGGGATCATGAATCCCGGCAAGCTGGTGAGAGACTGAACACATGATGGAAGAGACAAAGGGTTTTGAGATACCGCATTGGCGTCGGGAGGCTTGGTCCAGGCTGACGAAACCGGATTCCCAGGGCTTGAAGCCCTGGGATCTCCTGGTCGTGGGCGGGGGGATCGTAGGGGCCGGTGTCCTGAGGGAGGCGGCGCGACGGGGCATTGCTTGTGCCCTCGTTGAACAGCGCGATTACGCCTGGGGCACCTCAAGTCGTTCCTCCAACATGGTTCACGGCGGCCTGCGTTATCTGGAAAAAGGCCAGGTCAAACTGGCCCGCGCTTCGGTTCGAGAACGGGGGCGCCTGCTCTCGGAAGCCCCCGGCCTGGTGAAGCCCATGGGGTTTCTCTACAGCCATTACCGTGGCGCCTGGCCCGGACGCTGGCCCTTTGCCGGCCTCCTCGCTGTATATGATTCTTTGGCAGGGAGGTGGAACCACGGGTATTACCCGGCCCATGAATATCTTTTCATGGCCCCTCACATCCGCCTCACCGGGCTAAAGGGCGGAACGCGATTCGGAGATGCTGTGACGGATGACGCGAGGCTCGTGTTCCGCGTTCTCCGGGAGGCGCAGCGTGACGGCGGTCTTGCACTCAACTACGTGATCGCAGAAGGGCTTATCAGGAAAGACGGACGAGTGCGCGGTGCGGTGCTCAGGGACGCGATCAGCGGACAAAGAGCGGAGGTTCCTGCCAGGGGGGTGGTGAACGCAACGGGAGCCTGGGCGGACCGCCTGCGCGAAGAGGTGGGCGGGCGCAAGCGAATTCGGCCGCTGAGGGGAAGCCACCTGATCTTTCCATTCTGGCGACTTCCTGTTGCTCAAGCGATTTCGCTCGCCCACCCTGTGGACAGGCGGTATGTGTTCGCTCTGCCCTGGCAGGGTGTTACCCTGGTGGGAAACACGGACCTGGATCACGACAAGAACCTCAACGCCGAAGCCTATATCACCACGGAAGAGGTAGACTACCTGCTTGCCTTTGTGAATTATCAGTTCCCATCGCTTGACATCAGCCGGGAAGACATCCTGTCCACCTGGTCGGGAGTGCGGCCTGTCTTCGGCGCGCGGCCTCCTTGGTTCCAAGGCTGGAAATACAAGACACGGCGCGCCCTGTGTTTGAACCGGTGAAGGTCGAGGGCTCAGGCTTTGAAAGGCTGGAGAGTTTCGCCAGGGACCGCCTTACGGGCCGGTATGGCACGGAAGCACCGGCAGTGGTTGGTTGCGCCAGGGAAGGAGAACTGTGCCGGATTCCGGGTACGAATGCGCTTTGGGCTGAGGTCCGTTACGCAGCGCGCTAACAGAACGTGGTACACATGTAAGACCTCCTCCTCCGCCGCACCAGATTGGGCCTTGTCCTGAAAAAAGGCGGCTTGGCTTTGTTCGATCGCATCAGGACCATCTGCCAGGAAGAGATGGGCTGGAACAACATCCGGTGGCAGGAGGAATCAGAGAACTATCTCGCCTTGTGGAAACGCTGCCACAGCGTGCCTTACTAAACAGGCTGATGAAAAACGGCCATCTGCGGCGTTAACCTCAGTCCTCGTTGTTGCGGCGTACACAAAGGTACGCCTCACTCCTCGGGTGAGTTTATCCTGAGCTTGTCGAAGGAGTTGCCTTGCATCTGGCCATTTTTGATCAGCCTGCCCGGATATTCTTTCCGCAACGTGTTTCCAGCTGTCTAAGTAAACAGAGATCTTGGCAGTTATCCGGCTGAGCCGTGTCAATATGAAGTTCCTGGCGAGCCGGGATGGCTGTTCCCCGAAAGGCGATATCTCAAAAGAAATGCACCAGCCATTGCAGCGGACGGATCTTTGAGGGTTTGCACCTCGAAAGCCCTGGCAGAATGTCTCGTTCCGACAAAGTCAACACTGTCTCAAACCCTCAAAGATAAGTCCGCCGACACACAACGCTGTAGATATCGCCTTGAGGGGAATGGCCATCCCTGGCGAAGCCCCTTAGGCTTTCTTCTGCTTGGCCCGTTCCTCTTCCCTAAGGACTCGGCGAAGAACCTTGCCCACCATGGTTGTGGGAAGCTCATCCCGGAACTCGATAATGGACGGCACCTTGTAGCGGGTCATGTTCTCTTTGGCCCACGCCTGGAGTTCCTCGGCCGTGACCTGCCCCCGTTTTGCAGGATCCAGGACCACGAAGGCCTTCACGATTTCACCCACTGCCGCGTCCGGAACACCGATAACCGCGGCACCCTGAACATCCGGATGTTTGTGCAGCAACTCCTCGACCTCAGCGGGAAAGATGGCATAGCCTTTGAACTTGATCATGTCTTTGGCACGATCCCGAATGATGGTGTACCCGTCTGCGTCAATGCAGGCAATGTCGCCTGTATAAAGCCATCCGTCGCGAATCGTGGAAGCGGTTTCGTCCGGTCGATTGAAATAGCCTTTCATGACCTGAGGGCCCTTGATCACAAGTTCGCCTGTGTAAGCCTCGGCTTCCTCGGCCTGATCCTTGGTCAGGCCTCCCGTGTCCGCTACGGCAAAGGGCAGCGGGGGGAGTTCTCTCGTGCCGGTCTCCTTGTCCATAATTTTGATGTCTGTATCGGGATAGGGAAGGCCGATGGTTCCCTGTTTGCGATGTCCATAAACGGGATTGGCATGGGTTACAGGCGCGGCTTCGGTCAGGCCATACCCTTCCACAATGATCGAACCCGTAAGCCTCTCGAAGTTATTCTGAACTTCCAAAGGAAGGGGACCCGCACCTGACACGGCCATTTTGAGTCCACTCAGATCAAAGTTTTGAACCTTGGGGTGGGTGTTGATCCTATTGAACAGAACGGCCACGCCGGGCATGATAAGGCCGCCTTTTTTTGTGTATTTCTGGAGGGCCGCAAAAAGCTCGGCCATGTCCGCCGGCGGTCTGGGGAAAAGGAGTTGAAAGCCTCCCATGCGGATGGACCCGTTCATCACAGTGGTCATGGCAAAGGAGTGGAACAGGGGAAGGACGCCTACAATACCCATGCTCGGATCCTTCTTCCACAGCCATGCATCGCACATAACAGCGTTGACCACAACGTTGCGGTGGGTGAGCATGGCGCCTTTGGGCAAACCGGTGGTGCCGCCCGTGTACTGAAGCACGGCCACCTCCTCGGGGTCAATGTCCACTTTTGGTGGATTCGGCTCTGTTTTCAAGAGCTCGGTCAGCTTGAGGGCGTAGCTCGGCAGTTCACCGGTGGGGATCTTTTTGAGGAGCTTGCCGAGGAACGTCTTAAGCCCGGAGAACCGGCAAAGGTCCACCACATTCGTTCCGATGACCTTTTCCACAGCCGTTCCTTTAAGGCCCTCTCGGGCTTCTTCAAAGACCGCATCCAAGACACTAAGAACCTTGGCTGCCGAATCTTTCAATTGATGCTGAATCTCCATAGCCTTGTACGTGGGATTAATGGCTGTAACCGTCACGCCGATGAGCTGGCAGGCGTAATAGGACACCACGTACTGAATGGAGTTTGGGAGCATCAAGGCGCAGACGTCGCCCTTCTTGAGGGCCAGCTTGGACAGGCCTGTCGCAAGCCGTTGGACCATCTCCCACAGCTGGCTGTAGGTCACTTGGGCATCCAGAAAGAAAATCGCCGGCTTGGAGCCGTTTTTGGCAGCCGTCTCCTTCAAAAATTCAGCCAGTGTAC
>JARRRH010000097.1:13610-16940 GCA_037380925.1 Deltaproteobacteria bacterium
CAGAGCATTGTCCCCCCTATGGGGGGAGCCGTTAAAGCCCCGCCCAATGGGCGGGGATTATTTACAAAGGGGCCGAATGTGGAGAGTGGGGGTGTCTTTTCGTTCGTCAGAGTATAGGAGGAAAGGTTTTCACTGTCAAGCAAAAACCCTGGAATATTTAGGGCTTATGCGCAGGCAAGCCCTTTCACAGGCCAGCCGTGTTGGAAATGATCGGGGCAGGACAAGAGCTCAGGAAGTGGATCCTCTAAAGAGGTTTTGCGCCTTGATCAGGGAAGGCAGGTCATCCACACCCATGACCTCGTTTTCATCTTGCGCAACCACGCAACGGACCTTAAGGCCGTCTTGGTGCATCAGCTCTACCAGGTCGGTGATAAAGAACTCCTCAATTTCCACAAGTTTCTTTTCTTTTTCTTTGAGAACCGCATGCGGCCTATTTTCGATGAGGGGGGTGTACTTCAGCAGATGGCTTTTCCTGGCAGCGTAAATGCCCGAGTTGCAAATCCGAAGCTTTTCTTGTGTCTCCCTTGGGAAAGAGCGCCAATATTTCCATTCCACGATCTTTTTGACGCTGTCGCCGTCGAATTCCAGAACACCGTACTGCTTCTTGTCCGCGGGCTGGAATCCCAGAACAACGAAAGGACTTGATTTCAGCGCTTCGATGAGATTTTGGTAGGTGACCCGCTCCACCAGGGGGATATCTCCCATGGTGATGATCCATTCATCGTGGTTTTGGAGTTCAACAAAATCACGCGCAGCGAGCAAAGCCCCGCCCGTTCCGTTCAGCACCGGTTGGTCCACATACGAAACATGGAGGGATCGAGTTGCATGGATCACCGCTTCTTTTCCATGGTGAACCACCAAGGCTTTCGGGCCGGACGGGAGGTTCTCGAGGATGTGCATCAATATAGGCAGGCTCCCTTCCAAGGGAGATTTTTGAGGTTCCAAGGGCAGGAGGGTTTTGTTGCCCTCATAGCCCTTCATGCGGCTACCTCTTCCCGCAGCAAGAATCAGGGAACCGGTCATCGATGTCTTCCTTCACCGACGCGACGACATCGCGCGAGATAAATGGATACACAATTTACAATCCCTTCAAATGAATGTAAAAAGATTTCTTGAAAGAGTGGCAAAAAGGGAGGGCGCATGACCAAGAGGAAAACCAGAATCTTGCTGGGCAAGCTGGGTGAAGGATACAGAGACGCGTTGTTGAATCTGGCTGAAGCCTTTCGGGAGGCCGGCTTTGAAGTCGTATTCACAGATCTTCAGGAGCCAGAGGCCATTGTGAGGTCAGCCATTCAGGAATCGGTGGATCACATCGGGATTACGATTCTTCCGGAGGCGGACATCCAAGCGTTTTCCGAAATCCGAGATATTCTCAAACAAGAAGGCATTGAGGATATCACTGTCACAGCAGGGGGCTTCTTGGACAAGAAGGATGTGCCCGCCCTAAAGGCCATGGGCGTCTTAGAATTCTTTCCACGAGGTACATCTTGGCAGACTCTCATTGAATGGTCCAGGAGGCATATTGAACGTAAAGATTAAACAGGATCCCTATTTCCGATATTTTTGTGGTTTGGATTGCTTTTTGGTTGACCGGCGGCGTGCAAACTGATACATGGTCATGGTAAAGGTGGTCCGTGCCTCTAAGGGCCGATCATTCTGCTCGCCCTTGACGACAACCACTGGCCTCAGGAGCACCACTTTGCTGGCCAGTCCGGTCCGGCCGACCACTTCAACCACCCGGGATATATCCTTTTAAGCCTCGGGGATTTCTTCCTTCAACGTTCTTTTGCCTCTGGATTGCACGAAGTTTCCTTTGTCCTCAAGCTAGCCATATGCGGCTCGCCGTTTTGCGTTTTTAAGAGCCTGAGCCCGACTCAGGACATGGCCAGCCCATAACAGCTGGAGCCAAAGCTCTCTCGGAGGGCTCTCCCGGCAAGGGCGAGGACGTATGAATGGGCATCCCCATCTCTCAGGTAAAGGAAAAACAGGCCAGGGTCACAATAAATGTCAGGCGCCTTCAGGTCGCAGGGCAGGAGAGGGTGAGAGGAAACCATGGTCAATTGCGCTTTTTGCAACGGTGTTCTTGACATCACTGGAAACGTAAGCAGGCAGGACACGTGCCCCCATTGTCAACGCGATCTTCGTTGTTGTAAGCAGTGCAAGTTCTACGATCCCCGTGCATACAATGAGTGCAGGGAGGTTTCGGCGGAACGTATCGTTGACAAAGAGAGGGCCAACTTTTGCGATTTTTTCGTTCTAAAGGGAACAAAGGGGTCCGGACGCCGTTCCGACAGGGTCAAAGAGGCAAAGCAGGCTCTAGAGGCCCTTTTCAAAAAGAAGTGAGCCAAGAACTGGTAACACAAAATCCCTACCGATCCTGTCATTTCGACCCCTGCGAAAGCGGCGGAGAAATCTTGATACCGCATTGGCATTATAAGATTTCTCGTTTCACTCGAAATGACAATATTATCCCGGTATACGGGAAACCCCTGCTAGGAGCCTGCCGGAATACTGGAACTTTAGAGGCTGTTGGAAAATGTGCAGATGCAAGGCGGGCGAAATCCTGAGGAATGAGGCGTACCTAAAGGTACGCTGCAGTGACGAAGGATGAGCGCAACGCCGCAGATGCGGGTTTTCCGACAGCCTCCTAGGACACCTGGGGGATGATATTCCCCCCTGAAGGAAATATGGCCACAGAAGCGTTGGGCATTTTCTCGGCCATCTGGTCAATGCCGGTTTGGATATCCCGGGCATAAGCGAAGTTCATCATTCGGACCTGCTCCGGTGAAAGACCCTCCGTCACATGGAGGACATTGAACTTTTCCGAGAGCTCTTTGAAGTAAACGACCTGCATAATATAAGAAATCCCGAAAGCTCTCAAATGATCGGGAATATTCCCCTCGACCAGGCGGCGATGAAAATCGTTCGCGCTCTCCGCACTCCCCATCTCCTGGATAAGAGGCATGATAGATCCGGTCTCTTTCTCCGGGGCAATCCAGACAATCGTCCCTCCGGCTCGCGTACAAAAACCAGCCATGGTTAAAGCCTTGGTGGCCTGAACCCCGATTTCAAGGGGGAAGGCGGACGTGATGGTTACGTCGGAGAGTTTGGAAAGAGGGACCAGGAAAAGAGAAGCCGCAAACTCAGATGCCTGTCGATGCTCCACCACAGGATCTCCGGCAAAGGCCCGGATGACCTCTCTTTTGTCGTTCATCACCAGATCGAGCTTGAATTTCATTCTAGAGAGGCGCCCGGCATCCACGATCTCCTCGTAGAAGAAATTGCCGTCCAGGAGATTCACCCGGCTGTCTCGATGGCGCATCCAGGCAA
>JARRRH010000098.1:0-16568 GCA_037380925.1 Deltaproteobacteria bacterium
GGCGGAATCCCTCTTCAACGGGTTGATGAACGCCGAGCCGTTGAGGTGGTCTTACATGCCGTGGAAAGAGGCGTGGACTTTATCGACACCTCAAGAGCCTACACCACAAGCGAGCGGCGGATCGGTAAGGCCTTGCAGAAGACTGATAAAAGGGTGATCGTGGCCTCAAAATCCCAGAGCAGGAGTGCGGACAAGCTGCGGAAGGACCTGGAGACCAGCCTGAGTCAGCTGAACCTGGACTATATTGATCTCTACCAGGCTCACTTTGTTAAAGATGAGCAGGTGTACACGCAGGTTATTTCTTCAGGTGGCGCTCTGGAAGGCCTGCGCAAGGCAAAGGAAGAGGGCTTGATCGGTCACATCGGCATCACGAGCCACAGCCTGGACCTCCTGGACAGGATTTTGGACGACGGGCTTTTCGAGACCGTCATGGTGTGCTTCAGCCTTCTTGAGCCCATGGCACGGGAGAGGATCATTCCCAAGGCGCTTGAGAAGAATGTCGGTGTCATTGCCATGAAGCCCTTTTCCGGAGGAATTATCGATAACGCGGGCCTTGCCCTGAAATATGTGTTGTCCCAGCCCGGCATTGTGGTCCTCGCAGGGGTGGAGGAGAAAGAGCTCTTCGATGAAAACTGGGAGACCTTTCAAGGGAGTTGGGAGCTCAATGAGAGTGAAAAAGCGGAGATCGAAAGAATACGCACCGCGTATGGAAAGATTTTCTGCAGGCGCTGCGATTACTGCCAGCCGTGTACTGAAGATATTCCAATTCAGTATATTCTCGGCATTCGTTCCATGGTCAAGCGAATGGGCACCCGTGTCATCAAGGAGGGCTGGACGGCTAAGGCTATTGAGCAGGCCAGGAACTGCAGCGAATGCGGGGAATGCATGACCCGCTGTCCGTATGGATTGCCCATACCGGATCTCATCAGGGAAAACCTTCAGTGGGTGGATGAGCAGCTGAAGGCAACGTAATACGAGGCGCTATGACTTGCCAGGGCGCTTTTTTCCCGATGACCATTGTCTTGATCTCTTAGCTGCCTTCGAAAATGTCCAAGACCTAGACATCCGCCCGACAGCGGCCTGGGCCTTCCCTGAAAAGAAAAGCAAAAGGTCCGTGAAGGAATCCATCCAAACTTTCCGCTCAGGTTTTGCGAGAAGGATTGAAGGCCCTATCCACGGCATTCACGCGATTCTCCGCCTGGGTGTAAAAGATTTTTGGGCCGATACGAAAGCGATCCATGGGGGGTTTGGCTCCAGTGGCTCGGATCCGCTTGGAGACCGAGCTTTGCGGGTCATCTAGGTCTCCAAAAACAAGGGCATCCGTGGGACAGGATTCCACGCAGTAAGGGAGACCCCCCGAGCTGATCCTTTCCAAACAGAAATCGCAACCGTCCGCGACGCCCTGGTTCTGCCTGAAGGTTCTCAGGCCGAAGGGACAGGCGAAGGTGCATAGCTCACATCCGACGCATCGCTTCGGGTCGACGACCACGATTCCGTCCTCACGCTGAATACATGCTTTGAAACGGCATACGCTCACGCAGGGCGGGTGCTCACAATGCATGCACATCACCGGAAAGATCCATCTGGCGACTTGGGGATAGATTCCTGTGAAAAAATCCTTAAGGGCAATACGCCCGGCCTCCCCGGCCGGGACGCCGTGCCAATTCTTGCACCCCACCACACATCCATAGCAACCGATGCATCGACCCAGATCGATACACAGTCCATATCGAGCCATACTATGGGACCTCCTTGGGGAGAGGCTGCTTTTCCGGCTCAGTGCTCCTTCTGACCCTCACGACCGCATTCTTGGTTATGTCTCCGGTAACAGGATCTCTGTTTTCCCAGTTGTAGAGATTGTTGGGGTTTGTGCCTCCCTCAAGGGGGGAGTACTCCGGAATACTCAAGGCTTCACAGGGCTGCCACCAACCGTGCTGGCCCATCAGGGTGTCGGGACGTATACCGTCAAAGAGCCTGGCCATAGCCTTCATCCTTCCGGAAATGGAGGTGAGTTCCACCCAGTCACCCTCCCTTAAACCATGTCGAGCGGCCGTTTCAGGAAGAATCTTAACAACCGGGAATTTCTCCAGCTCCCTGAGCCAGTGGATATCCCGCATCCAGGCAGGATGGTTCATGTAGGCTGAGTGTTCGTCTGTAAACCAAAGTTCATCATCCCTCTTGAGATCCCCGACGGTCGCAGGGTCTTCAGCCTCTCCGCGGTAACAAGGGACGGGGTCAAAGCCCTCCGAATCCAGTTGGGAACTCCAGAGTTGAATCCTGCCGTTCGGTAGACCCTTGAAGAGTGTCTGAAAGCGCTGCCGCCTGTTCATCCAATCTGTCTCAGGAAGATAGATTCCTTTAAGGGCCTTTTCTTTCAACGTCTCGATACGCACGCCAACAGGAGACAAGAAGTCGTTCACCATGGCGGTGTAGTCTCCCTGCCAGAAGTCCTCGGCCATGCCGAGCCTGCACGCCAAATCGAGGGTGGTTTTGAGTTCGTCTCTGGACTCCCACAGAGGTTCGATGACCTGATGGCTCATAGTAAGATGGTTGTGCCACAGAGAAGGTTGTCCTTCGCACTCATACCGGGTCGCAGCGGGGAGGACCAGGTCTGCATATCTGGCCGTGGGAGTGAAAGCCAGATCCGTAACCATGAGAAAATCAAGCTCTGCCAAGGCCTTCCCAATCAGCGAAGGATTGCGGGCCGTGTTCATGGGGTTGGATCCGAAGATAAGCATGACCCCGGGCCGATAAGGCTCTCCGGTGATCAACGACTTGATGACGCTGTGAAAGCCCGCTCCTTTGTATCCTTGGGAACGGACGGAGTATTGTTCGGCACCGAGGATCCTTTCTCTGACTTCCTTTGGCACCCTATCATATAAGGTGCTGAAACGGAGTTGAGCACATGGGAAGAACCAAATATTTCCTCCTTCCCTGTCCAGATGTCCGGTGATGGCCATAAGAATGGGAAGGGCCATGGCAAAGCATTGAAGGTTTTGCTTTTGCGGCGCTTCCGAGAAACGGATACATGCCCGCTTTGTGTTTGCGTACTCCGTGGCTAATGTCCTGATGTCTTCGGCCTTGATGCCTGTGATGGTTTCAGCCCACTCTGGAGGATAATTCTGCACATGGGCCGCAAGCCGATCTAATCCCTCACACCATTGATGCACGAAGTCGTGGTCATAGAGGTCTTCCCGGAGGATAACATGGATCATGGCCAAGGCAAGTGCACCGTCCGTACCTGGTCTGACCGGCACCCAACGGGTGAGTCTGTCGTTTGCAGCCAAGGGAATCTGCTGGGGATTGATAACGATGAGCTTCGCTCCTTGTTCCAGACGCTTGACGATTTTGACCGGAACACTGCGGAGGTTGGTGTCCAGGGTCTCTGCACCGCCCCGGGCAGCGCCGCCGGATCCTCCGCCCGTATACCACTCGATGATCAGGTCTGCATGATCGTAATCGGGCCTGGCATAGGTGTGGGTACCCAGCATGGTCTTGTGATACAGGAGTTGGGGGCCATAGCAGACGGATGGGCCCCAATTTGTCAGGTTCGGAGATCCAAGGCAGTTCATGAATCTGACCCACAAAAACTGATGAAGTCCGGCCCAGCCCGAGGACTGGCCCTTGCTGAGAAGGATGCCCTCGGGCCCCACTCGATCCTTCACTTCCGAGATTTTCTCAGCGGCCAGGTCCAGCGCTGCATGCCAAGAGATTCGCTTAAAGGGACCCCTCCCCCTTGGCCCTACTCGTTGGAGAGGGTAGCGAAGCCGCTGTTTGTTGTAGACCCACTGGACCGCGGATTGTCCTTTGGCACACAGCTTTCCCTTGTTCAGTGGGTGATAGGGGTTCCCCTCCACCCTCTGAAGCACCCCATCCTCAACGTGGGCCAAGAGGCCGCAGTTGTAACCCCCGTAAGAACAGCCGTGGCACATGGTGGGAATGACCAAGGTATCTCCTTTTCAGAATTCCGATAAGGGTTTCGTCATGGGTGTTTTCCCTCACGATTGTCCGCTTGAAATCCATCTCTCTATATGTTGCAACGCAAGAACACCCATCTGGGAGTTCACCCTGATGGAGCTTTAGCATAGAATCTCCTGCCTTGCAATGAGGGCCCTTTCAAGGAAGGTCCCTTTCTCCGGGGCGAGAGGGGATTGGGCAGGAAAATGGAAGGACAGAAGAATGGTGCGCATGAGCGAAGGCTTGTTCCGCTCCTGGAAAAAGGCGGGATTTGATTCCCTAGTTTTATGAAATTTAAGATCTCTCGGAACCGACCACAGTCAGCTTTCTCTCGTCCGCCCTTTTGACCGGCTGGGTTCGACAGTTGCCGTCAATGGCCGCCCCTTCGTGGATCACGATGGCGGGAGCCTGTATGTTTCCCAGAACCTTCCCGGGGGCGCGGAGTTCCGCTTTCTGATCCGCCACAATGTTTCCGAGTACTTGCCCATGGTTGAGTACACAGGACACTTGGATGTCCGACTCCAGGGTAGCGCTCTCTCCGATAATCAGGGTCCCCTCACCCAGTATTTCGCCCCTGAAGTGCCCGTCAATTCGGATCTTTCCATAGAATTTCAAGTTGCCCTCGAACTCCGTATCCCTGCCCAAGTAAGCATTTATACCCTCGTTAACTTTCATGGCCGAATACCTCGTTTATTGAACTGTTATGGAGTACTGGAGTGAATCTTTACAACCCCGAGCACAAATCGTGCCAGGAAAAGGTGTGGGGCGCCCAAGAACCAGATTGATCATGAATTACAAAATCTTACAGACCTTCCGGGGGGTTGGAAAGAGAGGTTGAAAGATGCCCTTGGCAAGGCCTACCGATCTTGAAATGCTCGGGAGTGTGCACGAAAATGGACGTGGCGGTGTGTTCCATGACACGGTGGTGCTCCGTGAGGTGTCGTGGAAATTAGCGAGGTCGTGCCAGTTCGGGTCGTTTCGGTTCCTCGGGATCGTAGAGTTCAGAGGCTCTTGCAGATGCTCATGTCTTGAATTTAGGGTGGCACTGTGCTAGAGCTATGGCCGTCTTGCTTGCCCTCGGGCGTAAACCCTAATAGGCCCGAAAACTGAGCAGGAATCTCACGGACAGGTCGGAAGTCCCAGACCGCGAACAGCTCTACGTAAAATTCACAGGGGAGCACCAAGGAGAAACGGACGGATGGACCATGAAGATCCCTCGCAGTTGCACTCTTTTTTCGAACCCAGAAGCATCGCCATTGTCGGATCCTTCAGGGAGGCCTTTTTCGGTGGCTACGTCATTGTGAAGTCCCTGCTGAATGCGGGGTACAAAGGCCGGATCTATCCCATCAATCCCGCTTATCGGGAAGTGCACGGCATTAGAGTGCACGCTGCCATTGCGGATATTCCGGGTCAAATCGATCTCGCCGTCGTCATGATCAATGCGCGATCAGTCGCCGAGGTGATGCAGGCCTTGTCGGAAAAGGGCGCCAAAGCGTTCATTGTCGTATCCGACGGTTTTGCGGAAAGGGATGCGGAGGGTGCGCGTCTTCAGCAAGCGCTCGTTGGGTTGGCAAGAAAGCTGGGTGTTCGAATCATCGGACCGAACACGGCAGGCGTTGCGAACACGGCAAACGGTTTTAACCCTTGTCCTTATGAAGCAGGGTATTACACGATCAAGAAGGGACCTGCCGCTATCTGCGCCCAAACCGGCATGATCAACCCTCAGGCCTTTCCCTATCCCGAGCTCCGCTTTGGTGTGAGCAAGATTTGTGACCTAGGGAACAAGTGCGATGTGGATGAATGCGACGTGTTGGAGTATCTGGGAAAAGATCCCGACACCGAGGTGATCAGCATGTATCTGGAGAGCATTCGTGACGGGCAACGGTTTTTGGCTGTTTCGAGGCGGGTGGCCCGGGAAAAGCCGGTTCTGATTCTCAAGTCAGGGAATACGCAGGAAGGAGCAAAAGCATCTGTGTCCCATACCGGGGCCATAGCGGTGGACGACAAGGTTTTTGAAGCGGCGTGCAGTCAGGCCGGTGTTTTGCGTCTCGCCGAATTCCGGGAACCCTTCGAGATTCCCAAAGTCTTCACGTCCCAACCCCTGCCTGCCGGCAATCGCTTGGGTATCATGAGTTTTACGGGCGGTGTGGCGGTCGTGGCGATTGACGAAGGAGCCAAATTTGACCTTGCTGTGACATCGCTGAGCTCCAAGACAGTGGGAATGCTCAACAGTATTTTTCCTGGATTCGGGCAGATTCCAATCGACATGGGGCCCGTGATGGCGGCGGTCAAAGATGCGTTTGATCGCTATCCTGAGATTTTGGGCACTGTTGTAGGAGATCCCAACATCGATGCTTTTTTCAACGTACTCTGGGCCAATCCTTCAGGCCATATTGTCAAGCGATATATAGAAGCCTATGAGACCCTGAAAGGTGTCTGCTCCAAACCTTTGGTGACCTGGGTTTATGGACCGGATGTGAAGCTTTCATCGGAATTGGGAGAACGGCTGGAAGACATGGGTTTTCCGGTCTTCAGCACCCCGGAGAGTGCAATCAGGGCTCTGGGTCTGGCGCACAAGTATGCCCGGTGGAAGCGCACAATCGGGAACACACCCTGAAGCCCAGGGCTAACACAAGCCCCACTTGACGGGGGAAGATTTTTACAGGTATATTGAATCGAGTCCCTTCCGACGGACAATCTATAGGCGCTTCTCCTTCTGGATGATTCCTTTTGCTTGTGGGGTTAAGTATGCGCTCTAAGAGGCGGTTTAAGGCATGGATGGAGCCCGTCCACGGAGCGGTTCAGTTCCTGAAAAGGGATGTGTGGAGAATTCGGCAAAAGGATCTTCCACCCAAAAAGTCATTCTTCCTTAGACTTCTGAGAATCTTCATCCTTTCCATTCGCGGTATCATGCAGGATAAGGGCGCCCGGAAGAGGTGGCTGTACGCATTATCGGGTTTTCCCAAGCGCTTCTTGAAAATGTGAAGGGAGGCCTTGTTGCCGGCATCGGCCTGCTCATTTTGTTCTATACGATCATCATGATCCTCTCCCACATTGAGAGTGCCTTCAACGACATCTGGGGTATCAAGAAAGGGAGGAGTCTGGGCAGGAAGATCACCGACTACCTCTCCATGTTTCTCATCGGCACCGTTCTTTTCATCATGTCCAGCAGCCTGACGGTATTCGTTACCAGCGGTCTGGAGGTGGTAACAGAGAAGATCACCATCCTTCAGTTTCTGAGGCCGGGAGTCTTTTTCCTGCTCCAATTCCTGCCCTATGTTGCACTGTGGATCCTGTTTTCTTTCATGTATGTCTTTCTCCCGAATGCCAAGATCAACCTGAAATCCGGCATTATAGGCGCTCTGATCGCCGGGACGTTGTATCACATCTTCCAGTGGGGCTATATCAGCCTCCAAATCGGCGTGTCCAAGTATAATGCTGTTTACGGGAGCTTTGCGGCTTTGCCACTCTTTTTTATTTGGCTCCGGTTCAGTTGGCTCATTGTGCTTTTCGGCGCTGAAATCTCTTTTGCCCACCAGAATGTAGAGACCTATGAGTTCGAGGAAGATTGCCTCACGGTGAGCCAATCGTTCAAGCGTCTCTTGTCACTCAGAGTCGCCCATTTGCTGGTTAAAAGGTTTGGAGCCGGTAAAAAGCCATGGGATGCATGGTCGATCGCGCACGAACTAGAAATTCCGATTCGCCTGGTGAATCAAATACTTTTTGAATTGGTGGAATCAGGGATTGCCTCTGAAGTCAGGTTGGATCAAACTAAAGACGTGGGTTATGAGCCGTCCCGAGATCCTGAAACCATCACCATCAAGTACGTGATCGATGCACTGGAAAGTCGGGGAAGCGACGATGTTCCTGTGGCCAAGACCGATGCGTTGAGCCGCATTTCCGGTAGCCTTACGGCCTTCAGTGAGTTGGTTGAAGGGGCGGAGGCAAACAGGCTCCTCAAAGAAATTTGATGATCCTCAGGTCAGCAGCGCCTCGTCTTTGAGTTTTGCCCCAAAGCGTTTTACCACCTCTTCTACTGTGAGGGCTTGCTTTACTTCCGCTTCCGCCTCATACTGGACTTTTCCCTCGTGGAGCATGATCATCCGGTTTCCGTACCGAATGGCTTGCTGCATGTTATGGGTCACCATAATGGTAGTGAGGGTGTTTTCAAGGACGATTTTTTCGGTAAGTTCCATGACCCGACCGGCTGTTTTTGGGTCCAGAGCTGCCGTGTGTTCGTCCAGGAGGAGCAACTTGGGAAGCGACAACGTCGCCATAAGCAGGGTCAGGGATTGGCGCTGACCTCCTGAAAGCAGACTCACCGAGTCTTTGAGGCGGTTTTCCAAGCCAAGGTTGAGCATTTTAAGAATATCCCTGTAGAATTCACGGCGCGATGTGGACACTCCCCAGCGGAGACCCCGGTTCTTGCCGCGGAGGTCGGCCATGGCGAGGTTTTCCTCTATCGTCATGGTAGAGGCTGTTCCCATGAGGGGGTTCTGAAAGATCCTGCCCAAATACCGGGCTCTTTTGAATTCAGGCAGGCGGGTGACCTCGTTCCCATCAATCATCACGCCGCCTTCATCAGGGGCATAGGTGCCGGCGATCAAGTTGAGAAGGGTGGTTTTGCCTGCGCCGTTACTCCCTATGACGGTCACAAAGTCTCCTTTGCGGCCGTGAAAGGTGATGCCGTCTATGGCCACCTTTTCGTCTATGGTGCCTTTCTTAAAGGTCTTTTTGAGGTTCTCTACCTTGACCATCGGTTTTCTTGTTTATACCAGCAGAATTGCTTTTTGCCTTGCGCCCTTCGCTTTTGTCTTTACGCCTTAAGCCTTGTGCCTTGCCCCTTTTTCTCATACTCCCCTGAGGTGGAGCTTGCCTTCTTTTTCTTTTCTAAGGGCCGGGATCCCAAGGGCTAAAATAACCATGACGCCCGTGGCCATCTTCAGATCTGTGGGGGCTAGCCCCAGCCGCAGCCCTATGGCAATAATAAACTTGTATATGATTGAGCCTATGATGGCCGCCAGGGTCATTCGGGTTACGCTTTGCTTACCGACAACCGCCTCTCCGATGATAATGGAGGCCAGCCCGGCTACGATCATCCCGATGCCCATTCCCACATCGGAGAAGCCCTGATCTTGGGCGACAAGAGCTCCGGAAAGGGAGACAAAGGCGTTCGATATGCCGAGACCCAAGACGGTCATGTTGTCTGTATTCACGCCGAGGGTTCTGATCATCTGCTCGTTGTCCCCGGTGGCCCGCATGGCAAAACCGATCTGGGTGTGAAAGAAAAGGTCCGTGAGAAGCTTTACGCCCACCGTGACCACGAAAAAGAAAGCGATGATGGGAATAAACCGATTGACCTCGAGATTTTCAAGGGGGGTTATAAGGGTGTCCACGGTGAGCAGCTGTATGTTGGATCGACCCATAATACGTAGGTTCACAGAATAAAGGATCGTCATCACCAAAATGCCGGCCAGGAGACTGTTGATCTTGAGCCTTGTATTGAGGAGCCCGGTGCAGCAACCGGCCAGGAAGCCGGCGATAATCGCCAGGAACATGCCGAAAATGGGGGGAAAGCCCTCCATGATGAGCCGGGCAACCACTGAGGCTCCGAGCGGGAAACTCCCATCAACAGTGAGGTCCGGGAAGGCCAGGATACGAAAGCTGATGACGATGCCGAGAGCCACAAGACCGTAAGCCAAGCCTTGCTCCAGAGAAATGGGGATGCTTCTTAGTATGCTGCTGATAATCATGAGTAAGTTGTTTCAAGACCAGAAAGGGGAGCAAGACTCCCCTTTCTGGTTCGGCCCTGCGTATCGGTCTAGTTAAGCCTAACGGCCTTTAATGACGTTTCCCTCCTCATCCCACAACTTGTCGGCGGCCTTTGCCACTAAAGTTGCAGGAAGCTCCAGGCCTTGATCCGCAGCATGTTCAAAACTCACCCACAGGCTGTATTCAGAAGCGAGTCCGGCGGGAATTTTGCCGGGATCACCGCCCTTGAGAATCTGGGCAGCTTGTTTGCCTGCGGTGTATCCCACCAAAAAGTAATCCGGACCGTAGGCGGCAACAGCACCCCTGGGAACACTGTCCCTGTCTCCTGCAAAGAGAGGGATGTCGTTTGCATTGCAAATTTTTACAATGGACTCGAAGGCGGAAACCGCGGTATTGTCCGAAGTGATGTGAATGGCGTCCACGCGGCCCACCAGGCTCTGGGCGGCCTGCATAACCTCGGAACTTGAGGACACATGGGCTTCCACAAGTTCACAGCCCATTTCCTCGAGCGCCTTTTTCATTTCCTTGATGTGGAAGGTTACATTCACGTCGCCCGGATTGTAAATGGTGCCCCATTTCTCCGCGCTGGGCACCAGATCCTGGGGCCATCGATCACTCACACCCGTAATATGAACCCCGGTATCACCCATTTTCGGGACGATGCCTGTGGCCACAGGGTCCGTGACCGAGGAGAACACGATAGGGATCGTTTTGCTCACCTTAGCCGACGCCTGGGCGCATGGTGTGCTTATGGCATGGATGAGATCCACTTTGTCATCTTCAAATTTCCGGGCGATAATGGCACAGTTCGCCTGGTCGCCCTGGGCATTCTGCCGGTCAAAGGTGACATTTTGGCCTTCCACAAATCCCTCTTCTGCAAGGGCGGCCTTGAATCCCTTGGAGTCATTGTCCAGCGCCGGATGGGAGACGATCTGGTATTCACCGATACGGATCATCTTGGCTGAAACCCCGGCGCCGAAAACCAGACCCAGCGCCAACAGAATTGATAAAACAAGCATCATTCTTTTCATCGCTTTACCTCCTTTCCTTGGTAAAAAGCTCTTCTCCAATATCCCTTGATTCCCCCAGGGGAAGGCCACAACCAGGGGAGACACACCCAGGCTGAATTTCCGAAACACGCTGTCACAGAAAATCTCGGGAGTATGAAACGGAAGGCCTTGGCCGGGGGCGTGATGCCCTTTTTTTCCGAAGCCCTGAGATATCTCCGTACCCCATGCTTCCAACCTTGTCTGCTGAGGCGAGAGTCCAGAACACTGGAGCATTGAGAACCGCGCTGTATCATGTTAGCCGTATGAAACAGCCCGTGGATATTCCGCGGAATTTTCACAGGGCTAAAGCCTTGCACTGCACTGGGGGTTTGAATTCACGATGAGGGAAACGGTCCCTCGCTGGGGTTTTAGAAGGGCGCAAGCCCTCCGAAAAAGCTCCGAGCTCCAAAAACTTACATATAATCGGACGATGATCAGAGTGTCAAGGGAAAACAGGAACGGAGTTTTCCTAACAAAGGGCTTTAACCAATTCCCGTATAAAACCGGCATGGGTGCCGCAGCAACCGCCGATCATTTGAGCCCCCGCCTCTCGAATCGCTTTGCCGTGCTCTGCAAACTCAGACGGGGCTTGCTCATAGGAGGTAATCCCTTTCCGCGTTACGGGTTGGCCTGCGTTCGGCTGTATGAGAACAGGCTTTTCGGTAGTCGCTCTGATTTGCTTGGTAAGATCGATCATGTCTCGGCTGCCCAAAGTGCAATTGGCACCTACGACGTCTGCACCCGCTTCTTCCAGGGCGGAAACACACTGGGCCACACCTTCCCCCATCATGGTGAAAAAGCCGTTTTTTGTTCTGTTGTAGGTCATGGACGCAATGACCAAGAGGTCACCGAGTCTTTTTGCCCCTTTCAGCGCGGCGAGTGCCTCTTCAAGGGAGAACATGGTTTCAATGCTGATGAAATCAACGCCGCCTCTGAGCAGCGCCTCGGCCTGCCTGAGATAGGACTCCTCAGCCTCGTCGGGGTCGAGGTCACCAAGGGGTTTCATGAATTTGCCCGTGGGGCCCATGTCCCCGGCCACGAATTTTCCTTGGGGACACGCTCTTTTCGCTATCTTGGCGGCCTCTTCGTTTAAGAGGATCGTCTTTTCGAGCAGGCCGCTTTGGTGGAGTTTCAGGGGATTTCCCAGGAAGGTATTGGTGTGAGCCGCGTCGGAGCCGGCTTCGTAATACCGCCTGTGAATGTCCTCGACCAAAGCCGCCTTGTCCAGATTCCAAGTGACCGGATTCTCTCCGGCCGGCAGGCCTGCAGCCATGAGCATGGTGCCCATGGCCCCGTCGAAAATCACCGTCCTCTTCTGTGCGAATTCCAGAAGCGCATGTTGCATCTTTTCTCCTTGCAGGGGCCGCCCCTTTCCGCCGACCGGCTTTATGTTCTGGACGCCATGAGTTCCTTGGCCTTTCTCACACCGTCTACCGCATCGGCCCCGTAAGCATCCGCACCAATCTCCCGGCAAAATGCCATATCTACGGGAGCTCCGCCGATCAGCACCTTGAGGGAATCCAAATTTCGCTCCCGAATGAGGGACACCACCTGGGCCATGCTTTGCATGGTTGTGGTCAAAAGAGCCGAGACAGCGATGAGATCGGCTCTGTCTTCCAGGGCTTTCTCCACAAACCTCTCCGGCGCTACATCAACCCCCAGGTCGATGATCTGAAACCCCGCGCCCTCGAGCATAATGGCCACGAGGTTCTTGCCGATGTCATGGATATCCCCTTTCGCGGTGCCGATGATCACCTTTCCGGTCCCTGAACGGTTGGCCGCGGTCAGGTGTGGTTTGAGCAAATCCATCCCCGCTTGCATGGCCTTGGCGGACCAGAGCACCTGAGGGATAAAAATATCGCCTTTACCGAATTTTTCTCCTACCAGATCCATGGGGGCGATCAGCCCACGATTCAGGATGTCATCCACCGGGACACCGGAGTTCAAGGCCTGCTCAACGCGGCCTGCCGTGTCCTCCACCTTTCCTTCAACCACAGCCTGGTATATCTCTTTCAGCGTGTCCACCATCATCTCCTCATACCTGCTCCCACCCCAACCCCTCGATAATACCTGAAGCGACTCTATGGGAATGCTGTTTTTTGAGCAGCCTCTTCCCATATTCTCTCAAGGCTTTCTTTTGTACTTCCCGACAGGTGTTCGGGTTCATGGGTTTTTGCCATATGGAGCGCCTTTTCAACGAGCTTTTCATTCAGGGTCTTTCGGCCTTTCCTGGCCCATTCTTGAAGATTTTCCCTGTTAAAAAGACTGGGCCGCCAGTGTTCTTCCTGGAAGAAATCCAGGGTGTGTTTTTCCACCAAGACGTGTCCCCCGGGTCCCACTTTTTTGATTACGTCCGCGGCGAGATGGTCCTCGTCAATGGCAAATCCTTTCATGTACCTTTTCACTGTACCGATCACTTCGTCGGCGAAAATGAGCATGTCCGGGGCTGCGACAAATCCCTGGCCGAGGTAGCCGCAATCGTGAATGAGATTGGTGCCGTCTAGAGCCGCGTTGAGAAGGGTGAAAGCGTATTCCGAGCCGGCCTGAAGGTCCGGGAACTGGGAATCGCTACAGCCGGCGGTACCCCAAATGGGCAGATCATAGAAATGAAACAGGTCGGCATAGGCAGAGTGGGTCAAGCGAAACTCCGCCGCAGCATAGCAGGCCGTGGCATGGAGCATATCCATGCTGGTTGCTGCTACACCTGTGATGATGGGAGCGCCCTTGTGAACCAGCTGATGAATCGTTAGCCCTGACAGAGCTTCAGCCGCTGCCACGGAAAGAGCGCCGGCCAGGGTCACAGGACCGGTGGCGCCTGCTAGAAGGGCCGGGGTGTAATTAACGGGAATCCTCCTCTCCGAGCACAGGATTAGTTTGGAGACCGCCTCTTCCGAGTGAGCTAAAGGAGAGGTGGGTTCGGAGTAGTGAATAAGGAAAGGGAAAGCGGACAGGGCCTCCGTGCCTCCGGCAACAGCAGCCGCCATATCCAGGATGGTTTTCAAATCTTGCTGCGATTCGGCGGTGAAGAATACCGGCTTCACGCTGTTTTCCACCTCCAACTGAAAACACCGAATATAGTGAAGGCCCGGGGTCACGTCCTTTGGAAGGCCGTAGGAACCGATGAAGTCAATCCGGGGCAAGGCATCGCAAATTTTGCTGCTCACGATGATATCTTCCGCCACCGTGTCCCGGATTTCCCGGGTACGCAGATCAATGGTTTTGGGCAGGTCGGTCCCTGTTCCGAAGTAGATCCTTCTCCCGCCGAGTTCCATGGCAAGTTCTTTTTTCCTATTGAATATTCGAATGTTGGAAGGGGCCGATCGGATGGCGTCTTCAACAAGAAAGGGCGGGATTTGAACCAGGTTTCCGTTCTTAACCCTCGCCCCGTGCCCGTTGAGGAGATCCACTGCCCCTTGGTGGAAGATTCGGACTCCCACTTCATCCAGGACTCTGAGGGCTGCGTGATGAATGCGCTGTATCTGCCGGTCATCAAGAAGCCTGAATGAGGGTATGCAATATTGATATGCGCCTGTCTCCATAAAAAACCCCGTAACCAAAATGAACTGAGTACGGCTCGTCCGAAATAGGGACTGGCTGAAAGCAGGGCAGCATCCTATCTCACCGGCAAACGGGAGTCAAGGACAGTTGACTCGAACCACCCTTTCAGGCTATGGGAGGATTATGAGGGTTTAGGATTTGGGGAGCAAACGGTCTCGTATGCAGATCCAATTTGGAGGAGGGAATCATATGAGCATTGATCTGAACTGCGACATAGGGGAAAGCTTCGGAGCCTATAAGTTGGGGCTGGACGAAGAGGTCATCAAGCACATCACCTCAGCCAATATCGCGTGCGGTTGGCATGCGGGGGATCCCATGGTCATGGATAGAACCGTGAAAATGGCCAAGGAAAACGGTGTGGGTGTGGGTGCTCACCCCGGTTATCCGGACCTGCTCGGCTTCGGCCGAAGGAACATGGACTGTCTCCCAAGCGAGATTCGCAATTATGTCATCTACCAGGTCGGTGCATTGAGGGCGTTCTGCGATGTCCATGGCGTCAGGCTTCGACACGTGAAGCCTCACGGCAATCTCTACAACACGGCGGTGGAAAATGAGGCTGTCGCAAGGGCTGTAGCGGAGGCTATTGCCTGTGTGGATTCCAAGCTGATTTATGTGGCTCTAGCCGGTGCCAAAACGGAGCACGTGTCCCGTATCGGGAAGGAAATGGGCTTGACAGTGGCGTTTGAGGCCTTTCCGGACCGGGCCTACACGCCGGAGGGAACCCTCCTCTCCCGCAGGCAGCCCGGCGCTGTGATCAAAGAGCCGGAAAAGGTGGCCGCCCGTGCTCTCAAGATGGCAAAAGAAGGGAAAGTGGTCGCCATTGACGGCTCTGAAATTCCCCTCGGCGCCCAGACCCTTTGTGTTCACGGCGACACACCGGGTGCTGTAGACTTGGTTAAGGAGATTCGGGATTTGCTTGAAAAAGAGGGCATTCAGGTGAAGCCCATGTGATGAGGGGAGATCTCAGAATGGCCGGGCCGCTCTTTGAAAAACCTTTTTTCCGAATAGCCGGAGATCGTGGACTTTTGATGGAATACGGGGACGCTATCGACCCTGAAATCAACCTCAAGGTGCGTGCTATGGCTGCTGCTATGGCGCGAGAAGCGCCGATCGGGGTCTTCGAATTCATTCCCACTTACAGATCCATCATCATTGTGTACGATCCCTCTCAGACGGATGCCGCAAAGCTCAAGGAAGCGTTACTGGTTCTCGAGGAACGGCTTCCCAACACCGAGATTCCGCCGCCCGAGACTGTGGAAATTCCGGTATGCTACGGTGGGAACCTGGGCCCGGACATCGGCTTTGTGGCAAAAACGCATAATCTCTCGGTTGACGATGTGATTAGAATTCATTCTGAACCCGAGTACCAGATTTACATGATCGGTTTTACACCGGGTTTTCCTTTCCTCGGAGGCTTGCCGGAGGTTTTGCACACCCCGAGGCTGGAGACGCCGCGCAAGCTTGTTCCCGCTGGATCCGTAGCCATTGCCAATGCGCAAACAGGGATCTATTCCATTGACAGCCCAGGAGGGTGGCAACTCATCGGGCGTACGCCCATCAAGCTCTTTGATCCGGGAAAGGCCAGCCCCTTTCTCCTCAAAGCGGGGGATAGGCTGAAATTCAAACCCGTATCCGCGGAAAAATTCGAGGACCTCGTGAAAGGGGGCGGGGTCTAGTGGAAGTTTTGCAGGTATTATTTCCAGGGCCTTATACCACGGTGCAGGATAGAGGACGCTTCGGCTACCAGCAGTTCGGCGTCCCGGTGACCGGTGCACTTGATCCGTTTGCCTATGACGTGGCGAACATGCTTGTGGGCAATGCGGAAGATGCGGCAGTGCTTGAAGCAACCGTCATGGGCCCCAGGTTTGAGGTGCTTGTGGAAACCGATGTGGCCGTAACAGGCGGTGAGGCCGTGATCACAGTGAATAATCAGGGTGTGGAAAGCTGGCGCTCCTTCCGGGTTAAACCCGGCGACGTGCTAAACATCGGCCAGGTCAAAAAGGGATGTCGAACTTACATAGGGCTTACAGGCGGCATTGACGTGCCTATGGTCATGGGAAGCCGCTCTTGTTATGTGGGGGCCAAAATCGGCGGCTATGAAGGTCGAATTCTGGCCAAAGGGGATATTCTGAAACGGGCGGTGGGCAAGCTTCTGGTCTCACCCAGACAAGTGCCGAAGAGCCTGATTCCCGCCTACTCTTCAGAAGTCTATCTCAGAGCCGTCCCAGGACC
>JARRRH010000099.1:0-6872 GCA_037380925.1 Deltaproteobacteria bacterium
ATTTCCTCCCTTTTCAGCAATCCCCATTATCATAGGTAAAATATTAGGCTTTTTACAAGTTATAAAATTGCCGCCCGATTTTATAAAAGGGTTTCATTCATACGGGTGAATACCTATAATAGGTCGAAATGAGCGGGAAGGGACCATGAAACCTATTCTATTTGCTTTCCTAGTGCTGTCTGCCTTATTTGTGTATCCGGGATACGGCACTGCCCCTTCTGCCAAGGAACCTCAGGATGTGCGCAGAGCCGTACTTGCCGGCACCTGGTATCCTGCAAACCGCGACAGCCTGAGCCGGCTCATTGAAGGGTATCTCTCAAACGCCCATGCGGACATTCCTGAAGGGGAACTCCAGGCCATTATTGTGCCTCACGCAGGATATCCCTATTCGGGTCAGGTCGCCGCTTATGCATATCGGCTCCTGCAAAATATCCCTTTCAAGAGGGTCGTCCTTATCGGCCCCAGTCATCGAGTGCCATTCAGGGGAATTTCCGTGAATCTCCAAGCCGGATATGAGACCCCCCTGGGAACTGTCCCGGTGGACCGTGCGTTTGCAGAAAAAATCATACAGGCGGGAGGCCACATCCGCTGGCTTCCCCAGGCCCACGCGCGGGAACATTGCCTGGAAATACAGATCCCCTTTCTTCAGACCGTGTTGCACGATTTCCAGATCGTTCCTATTCTTATGGGTCAGCAGGATTTTGAAACTTGCCGTAGTTTGGCCCAAAACTTGATTCAGTTGCTTGGCGACGCAGAGGGAACGCTCTTCCTGGCCAGTACGGATCTTTCCCATTTTCACAGTTACGATCAAGCGCGGACCCTGGATAAGGCCTTCATCGAACATGTACGCGCCTTTGACCCTGAGGCTTTGGCTCGTGCTGTGGCCGCCGGCTCCTGCGAGGCTTGTGGCGCCGGCGCTGCGGTGGCTACCATGCTGGCCGCCCGGAAAGCCGGGGCCGACCGATCCGCCGTGCTTTATTATGCCAACTCAGGGGATGTGACAGGTGACCGTCGTCAGGTGGTGGGCTATGTTTCCGCGGCCCTGCTGAAGAGTAAGTAGCGCTTCAGAAGGGGCAAGATGACACCCTTTATGCTCTTGGGTACAAGAGGCACAACATTCGCGCTTTTAAGAATCTGTGCCCGAACATAAACGAACTGACACAGAGAGTTTTCGATGACGGGATATGAAGGCGCGGACCTTGGGGAGATGAAAACACGCTATCCGGAGAAGTTCGCCCGCGAACAAGACCTATTCAGTCACATTCACCGGGGCCACAGAATCTTTATTGCCACAGCATGCGGGGAACCCCAGTATCTTGTGCAGGCCCTCATCAACTACGTCTCCTCCCACCCGAAGGCCTTTTTTGACGCAGAGGTCTTTCACGTTTGGACACTTGGAGTCGCCCCTTACACGGACGAAAAATTCAAACAAAACTTCCGGCACAACTCTTTTTTCATCGCCAAAAACACCAGGCAGGCCGTCAATCAGGGACTTGCCGATTACACGCCCATCGCTCTCTCCGAAGTCCCCAGGCTCTTCCGCCGCAAAATGGTGCCGGTAGACGTGGCCCTGATCCAGACATCGCCGCCCGACAAACACGGATACATGAGCCTCGGAGTCAGCGTGGACATTACCAAGGCGGCTGCAGAAAGCGCCTCGCAGGTCATCGCGCAAATTAACACCCACATGCCTCGTGTCCATGGGGAGACCTTTATACATATTCAGGATGTGGACTTTATCCTACCCCATGACGAGCCCTTGTTGGAGTATGAGGAGAAGGTCTCTGACGACATTGCCCAGCGTATCGGCAAGTATGTGGCCCGAATCGTCGAACACGGCGACACCATTCAAGTCGGTTATGGAAGCATCCCCAATGCCGTTTTATCCAATCTTAAGGATAAAAGACACCTGGGAGTGCACTCCGAACTCTTGACCGACGGCATGGTCGAACTCATGAAGATCGGCGTCATCGACAACAGCCAAAAAAGCCTTAACCGGGGAAAAACAGTGGCCACCTTCTGCATGGGCAGAAAAGAGACCTATGCCTACATTCACGACAACCCGGCCGTCGAGTTCAGGCCCATTGACTATACGAACAATCCCCTGATCATAGCCAGGCACGAAAACATTACCGCCATCAACACATGCTTACAGATTGACCTCACCGGGCAAGCAACAGCCGAGTCCATTGGAAGGCGTTTTTACAGCGGCATTGGGGGACAGACTGACTTTATGCGCGGTGCCGTTCTCTCTCCGGGAGGGAAGACGGTGCTGGTCATTCAATCCACAGCAAGGGATGGCGAGATATCCCGTATCGTCCCCTTCCTGGCAGAGGGCGCGGGGGTAACTTTGGGGAGAAGCGATATCCACTATGTGGTCTCCGAATATGGCATCGCCTACTTGCACGGAAGGAACATCAGAGAACGCGCCATGGAATTGATTGCCATAGCCCATCCTCGATTTAGGCCCTGGCTTATCGAAGAAGCCAAGAAGAACAACCTTATATACAGAGATCAAAAGTTCATCCCAGGAGAGGCAGGAAAATATCCTGAAGAACTGGAGACCTACCGAACTACCAAAACCGGTCTTGAACTCCTTCTGAGGCCGGTCAAAATCAGCGATGAACCTCTGCTTAAAGATTTCTTCTATGCCCTGTCAGACCAGAGCATGTACCGGAGATTCATGTCTCAGCGAAAGGATGTTCCCCATCGGCAACTGCAGGACCATATTATCATTGATTACACGAAACAGATGGCCATCTTGGCCACGGTGAACCCAGAGGAGAAGGAGGAGATTGTCGGGCTGGGGCAATACGGCGTCATTGAGTCAACCCACATGGCGGAAGTGGCCTTCGCCGTAAAAGATGCCTATCAAAACAGGGGAATCGGCACGGAATTGCTTTCCTACCTGACCTATCTGGCCCAGAAACAAGGTCTATTCGGTTTCATGGCGGAAGTCCTGATGGAGAACCGGCCCATGCTCCATGTCTTCGAGAAGACAGGCCTGAACATTGAAAAAAGAGCCGAAGGCGGCATCTACGAACTCACCATTCACTTCCCACCGGGATAGCTTCCTCAGGTCATGGGGCTTTTCTTCCGTTCCGAGGCTCCCTTCGACAAAGCCCCTCGGCCGTGAGCTCGGGGCCGAACGGCTCAGGGTGAAATAGAATTAAATGTTTCAGTTTTCCTGCCTTATGCCCTGTGCCCCGCGCCTTGTGCCTCTTGCTTATGCCGCAGACGGGCATTTTTCATCACCCTGCTAAAGCATCTGATAGGGATCCACGTCAATAACGAGTTGCACGCCCGTTCCCTTGATCATTTTTGTGGAAAGTCTTTCAACCTCGTTCAGGAAATAATGGCGCAGTGCCGTCCCTTTGCTTTTCACAAATATCTGCCATCGGTATTTCCCCCTCAGTTTAGACAAGGGGGCTTCTACAGGTCCCAAAACTTGAATCTCCTTCCCTCGCTTGGGCCATCTCCCGATAATCCGGTTCATTTCCCGGCCCAGCTTTTCCGTCATCTCCGCGGTTTTCTGCTTGTTGTTTCCTTGGAGCCTGAGGCAGGCCATATAGGAAAAAGGGGGGTAGCTCAACTGGGCCCGCAGTTCCCGTTCCCTGTCAAAGAAAGCCCTGTAGTTGTGATGCCTGGCCGTGGTCACAGCATAATGATCGGGATTGAAAGTCTGAATGATGACCCGGCCTTTCCGGTCCCCCCGCCCCGCTCTCCCAGCGACTTGGGAGAGAATCTGAAAGGTCCTTTCCGCTGCCCTGAAATCGGGAAAGGCGAGAGAAGAATCAGCGGCAATGACACCCACCAAGGTGACATGGGGGAAGTCATATCCTTTCGTGATCATCTGGGTTCCTACCAGGACGTCGATCTCACGGTGTGCAAATTTCCTCAACAGTTGAAAGGTGCGGCCCTTTCCCCGGATAGTGTCGCGATCCATGCGGGCCACCTGGATGGAAGGGTAATGGTCCTTCAGCACCTGTTCGAGCCGCTCAGTCCCAAATCCGTAAGCTCTGAGACTCTCCCGGCCGCACATGGGGCAGGCTGCTTGAGGGGCGGTGTGAAAGTCGCAATAGTGGCATGCAAGACAATTCTCATGGCGGTGATAAATGAGGGGCACATCGCAGTTCGGGCATCGCACTGCTTCACCGCAGGAGCGGCACAAGTAGACCCGATTAAACCCCCGGCGATTCAAAAAGAGCATGGCTTGCTGTCCCTCTTTCAGGGTGGTGTCTATAGCGGCTTTGAGCACAGGACTTATGACATCCCCCTTGGCCCCCTCCGCAGGGAGGCCTTTCATGTCGATCACCTCCACGTCAGGCAAAGGCCTTTTCTCAATGCGATCCGGCATGCAAAGAAGCCCATATTTTCCCTCGCAGGCATTATGAAAGGACTGGACGGAGGGTGTTCCGGAGCCCAGCAGTACCACAGCCTTCTCCATTTTTCCCCTCACCACGGCAGCATCCCTGGCCTGGTAACGGGGAGCCTCTTCCTGCTTGTAGGAAAGGTCATGTTCCTCGTCCACAATGATGAGGCCCAGGTTTGAAAAGGGGGCGAACAAGGCCGACCGCGCACCGATCACCAAGTCCACCTCGCCTCGCGCCATCCGCATCCACTGGTCATATCGCTCCCCTTCGCTTAGCCCGCTGTGAAAAACCGCGACCCGGTCTCCGAGGCGTGAACGGAAAAGGCCCTCCATATAAATTGACAGAGCGATCTCAGGCACCATCACAATCGTCTGTCGGCCAAGTCGCCGCGCCTCTTCAACAGCCTGGTAATACACTTCTGTCTTCCCACTGCCGGTGACTCCATGAAGCAGGGCTGTGGCAAAAGCTTTCTTCCGGAGGCTGGCCTGAATCGGCTTCAAAGCGCGCTTTTGTTGATCATAAAGGACCTGGGGGACAGAGGATGGAGACAGGATCTCCCCGGAATGGTCTCTTAGGACAGGGGCACTTACAACTTGCAAAACTCCCATGTTCCGCCACTTCTGCACCAGATAGGGGCCATTGGAAAACCGACCCGAGATCTCCTTGAGGAGGATACCGTCCGCACTGAAAAGGAATTCCAAAAACGCTTGCTCATTCTTGGCTCTGAGCCGACCTGCTTGGCCTTCGAGAATGGCCTCGAGTGCTATGCCGTGCCGGGGTCTTACCGTTTTTCTCATCAAAGGTTGCACCCGACCCTTTCGGGTCCGGTCTTCAAGAGCAAGCCAGCCCTTTTTTTCAAAGGCCTTCGCCTTCTGAAGGGGAAAAGGGATTCGTTTGCCGGAATTTTCCCTTACCCAAAGCAGTGCCGCCTTTTCATCACTTTTGGCCGGCAAGAGATCTAGAATGTCACGACCCTTGTTTGTAAGCTCTGCCGTCTTAAAGGCAGTCATATTCAAACCCCCCGGCAGGGCGGACTGGATCAGCCGGCCGATCGGAAAAAGATAGTATTCGGCCATCCACTCAAAGAATGGGACCAATCCGGCATGGAAGAGGGGCTCTGAATCCAGGATGTCCACAATCTCCTTAGGGCTTTCGTTCAATTCTGCCGACCCAGCTTCAAGAATATATCCGGTCACCGCCTGAGTCCGAAAAGGCACTTTTGCCCGGCAGCCGATTTTGGCTGCAGACACGAGCCGGTCGGGAACGGCATAGTGGAACGTGTTTTTCACGGGCAGGCAAACCGCCACACGCACAAAGAGGCTCCCTTTCCGTGTGAGTGAACTATTCATGGCATGCCAGTAGGACCTGCTCCTTGATGGTTTCCCGTGCGGGAAAGTTCAAATAATTTCAAGGGAATAAGTGATCAGAAGAGGGTTTTCCCAAGACCGTCACCGGCCGTACTTTTCTTCAAAAGTCCTGATAATCCGCCTGAGCCGTTCCTCGTCAGAAAGGCGGCCGCTCTCTTCAGGGGGTGCCTGTGTTTGGGGAAACGCAGGGGGGGAATCAAAATAGGTCGGGCTCAATGGAACATTGACCCGAAGTGACTGGACGATATAGTGCTCCGAAATCGCCCAGCCTGAAGAATAGGTGATCTCAAAGGGAAACCATCCCTGTTCCACCTGTCTATAATCCTTGAATCTCACTCTCACCACATCTTCCCCGGCGTAGCTTGAGCGTCTGTAAGTCAGGAGCAAAGGAAGAAATCGTTCTTTTTCGATGAGGATCTTTGGGCTTTCAGGATCTCTATCTCCGATACAGTAAGCGATAATCCCGTCGATCCTGGTGAAGAACACCTGTTCCAGGTCTACACCTAAGCCGGATAAAAACGATTTCAACTCCTGTTCGCTGTTCGCTATGAAGAGTCGAAAGTAGCGCTGATCCACATCTCTTGTCCATTCGGCCCCCTGGCCCATAATCTCGGCCCGGAAAAGGTTCGGTGATTTCATGGTCAGGATCTCTTCAAACGTGTTTGGCTGTTCTGCCTCACCCAGGCTCTCCACCTGGGTAACCTGCTGGATCACGATGGTCTCAAACTTGACGAAATTCCCCGCCATAAACTCGATAAGTTGGTCAGAAGGCAAGACATAGGCAGAGCATCGGCCCGGCAGATTGAACGCCAGCACCAGGAACGTGACGAGGAAAAAGAAAAATCTTGCCGAGCCACTCATGCGGCGCATTCTCCTTGGAAAAAAGCAGAAGCTGAACATGGGTCAAGCTTTTCCTGGTGTTATCAAAGACTTCTCAGTGACTTCCTTCCCTCGAAACGACACTGTGATTGACGCAAGCAAGCCTCCTCCCGCAGAGCCGATGGCCTCAGGCAGCCCCCTCAAAGGGGGCTCAAGGGCAAAGCCTTTTCTGAAGTGACTGGCGGGAGGGCGCCGTCTTTTCGCAGTTTATCTGTGGGGGAAACCCCTGGCCCGGTCCTCACCAACGGCCTAG
>JARRRH010000100.1:0-9599 GCA_037380925.1 Deltaproteobacteria bacterium
TTACTTGACAAAACCACTTAATTCCCATAGATTCCCAAAAAATTCCTCAATTTGCGCCCTTTCTTCGGCGAAACCCTTTGTTTGACAAGGAGTGCCGGCCCATGACTCTTGCCAAAAACGACCTCGTGAAGTCCGTCCAGAAAAAGGCTCAACTTCCCAATCCCCGCTCTACCAGTGTTGTGGAATCTCTATTCGAGATCATGAAGAAAACACTGGAAAACGGCGAACGCGTTCTGATTAGCGGCTTCGGAAAATTCTCTGTGAGGGATAAAGATGAACGTCGTGGCAGGAATCCTAAGACCGGCGAGAGTCTGATGCTGAAATCACGGCGAGTGGTAAAATTTGCGTATTCACGGATACTGAGAGACAAAGTCAACACGGAATAGGACAGCGAAGGGAACTTAGCCATCCAGATTTTCTTCTCTCGGCAAGATGAAGTCCGGTGAAACGGAATCATTGCTCTAAAGAAAGGACACACGATGAACATCTACGTTGGCAATCTCTCCTACCAGGCCACCGAAGACGATCTCAAAGCTGCTTTTGAGCGCTTGGGCGAAGTCACTTCAGTGAGCATCATCCGCGACAGGGCTACAGGAAGGTCACGGGGCTTTGGATTTGTGGAAATGACCTCGAGAGCGGACGGGGAAAAGGCCATCGAGGAACTGGACGGAACCCCGCTCAGGGGAAGAGAAATCAAGGTCAATGAATCAAGACCAAAGGGGGAGAGACCGCCCAGAAGACCAATGAGGCCGAAGTAGATCTCGATGCCCGATACCGCTTCCGCCGGCGGCATGAACATTTTTCGATAGCACCTTCCAGAACCTCCATTTGGCATACGATCTCAAAAAATGGATGCCGGTGCCACCAAACGCTTGTTTTAAGCCCCCGCCCCGGGTTAAATATCCCTTGGCGGAGGCTTTTCTTTTGGAGAGTCAATGAAACCCAGAGAGAAAAAATTAGATATGCTTGCCGATCTCCAGGGGCAGATTGAGCGGGTAACCTATACAAACGACGAGAACGGTTACACTATTGCCAAATTGAAGGTTTATGGCCAAAGAGACCTGGTCACCATTGTAGGGAACCTGATGGCCCCTAGCCCCGGTGAGATAATCCGGATGCGTGGCGAGTGGGCTAATCACCCCAAATACGGGGAGCAGTTCAAAATCGTCCAGTACAAGTCCCTGGTGCCCGCCTCTGTTTACGGCATCGAGAAATACCTCGGTTCGGGCCTGATCAAGGGGATCGGCCCTGTCATGGCCAAAAGGATTGTCAAGGTCTTCGGGAAAGAGACCCTTGATGTCATAGAAAAAGAGATTGAAAAGCTCACCGAGGTGCACGGCATAGGCAAGAAAAGGATCGGGATGATCCAAAAGGCGTGGGAGGAGCAGAGGGAGATCCGTGAGGTCATGCTGTTTCTCCAAACGCACGGGGTGAGCTCAGGATATGCGACGAAAATCTTCAAACAGTATGGGAACCGCTCCATTGAGGTTGTGAAGGAGAACCCTTACCGGCTTGCCATGGACATTTTCGGCATCGGTTTTCTGACCGCGGATCGCATTGCCGAGAAGCTGGGATTTGCCAAAGACTCGGATGTTCGAGCCGAGGCAGGCATCCTTTATGTTCTTCACCAACTCTCTGACGAGGGCCACGTCTACTATCCCTACGAGCCGCTTATTGAGAAATGCCGGGAAATCCTTGAGGTAGAAAGAGAGGTCGTTACCAGGGCTCTCGTTACAACTGCAGCCCAAGAAAAGATAGTGATCGAGGAACTCACCGGGGAAACAGGAAGGAAGGCGGTTTATCTTGCCAAGTTTCACTTCTCGGAAACAAACGCCGCAGAAAGAATCAGGATGCTTGTCACCGCGCCCAAATCCATAAGGAAGATCGACTCGGAAAAGGCTATAGAATGGGTTCAGGGGCAACTCTCCATCACCCTGGCCGAAAAGCAGATCGAAGCGGTGAAGACAGCCATTGAGAACAAGGTCATGGTTATCACCGGCGGCCCGGGCACCGGAAAGACCACCATCATTAACGCCATTCTGAAGATCTTTTCAAAACTGAAAGTGGGGATACTTCTTGCCGCCCCTACTGGCCGAGCTGCCAAGAAGATGAACGAAGCCACGGGTTACGAGGCGAAAACGATTCACCGGATGCTGGAATACAGCATACAGAAAGGAGGGTTTCAGAAAAACGAGGAGCACCCGCTTCAGTGTGACCTTCTCATTGTGGACGAAGCCTCCATGATCGACGTTATCCTCATGCATCACCTTTTGAAGGCGGTTCCGGTCAAGGCCACACTGATCCTGGTCGGAGATGTAAACCAGTTACCCTCTGTGGGGGCTGGAAATGTTCTAAGGGATATTATCGCCTCAGGAGCTGCGCCGGTGGTCGAGTTGAATGAAATCTTCCGCCAGGCAAAGGAGAGTCTGATCATCGTCAATGCCCACCGAATCAACAGCGGCCAGATTCCGCCCCTAAAACCCTCAAGGCAGAAACTGGACGATTTTTATTTCATCGAGCAGGAAGATCCCGATGAAGTACTCAAGAACATACTGGACCTTGTAAGGACAAGGGTACCTGGGCGATTCAGGTTCGACCCCATTGACGACATCCAGATCCTGACGCCGATGCATAAAGGCACCGTTGGAGCATCAAACCTCAACATGGAGCTCCAGAAAGCCCTCAATCCATCGGAGGATGAGCTTGTCAGGGGCAGCAGGGCTTTTCACGTCAGGGACAAGGTGATGCAGATCCGGAACAACTACGACAAGGAGGTTTTCAACGGCGACATCGGCAGAATCACTAGAATCAACCGGGAAAACCAGGAACTGACCATTTCTTTTGACGGGAGGGAGGTGATCTACGACTATTCGGACCTGGACGAAATCGTCCTTGCATATGCTGTGTCCGTGCACAAGTCTCAAGGCTCTGAGTACCCGGCTGTAATCATCCCTCTTCTCACCCAGCATTATGTGCTGCTGCAAAGGAACCTGATATACACAGCAGTGACCAGGGGCAAAAAGCTGGTGGTCATCGTGGGGACGAAAAAGGCTCTTGCTATTGCTGTCAGGAACAACAAGACGGAGAAAAGATATACTTACTTGATGAACAGACTGGCTTCTTCGGCCAGAGCTGTTTGAATCACACCCGTTGTGGAAATGCTTCTGGCTGCTGCAGAAACTTATTTGTGGCTGCCGAGACTTGATCTTACAGAAATCGGAAGCCCGCTAGGATTTTATCGGACGGGAGACTTCTCAAACTGGCCATCAAAAAAGTGCTTTGCCCAATTCAAGTCTTCCAAGCATGTCTTGGATCATGCGCATGTGTTTGGCTTCCTCGTTCTGGAGTTTTAGCAGCAGCTCTTTAACAAAATCGACAGCGCACGAAGCGGCGACTTCTGCGTAGAAATCGTGGGCTTGTGTCTCCTTTTCAAGAGCTTTGCGAAGGATCTCATGTGTTGTTGGTGTTACCATTATGCTTTAAACTCCACCCTACCAAATTCTGGCTTTTCGAATATGCCGATTCCGAATTGATTACCTTTCGTACCATTTAGAGTAAATGAATTCGAGATTACTCCAGTAAGTATAGAGAGTTCATCAGAATCAGAATTCGCATTGCATATGTATAAGATCAAATCTTACCTTTCGCAACCCTCCCTCTTACGATGGTGTGCTACTTCTTACTTAGTGCTTCCATCACTTCACGGTGATTACGGTTTATCATTTTCACTATCTCGAGCAGGATTTCAAACACATCCTTATAAAACCCAGCCAACCCCGAAGCAAGCATCGGGTCAAAGCTGTTCTCTACGTTCTTGAAGTGGCCATCCATTCTCTTTCTCAATTCCTTCTCTTTCATGAATCAGCCTCCACCTTCTCCCCAAGTTCCCCCCGGCAGGGTGCATGGTCACCCTTTTCCACGCCTGGTGACCATAAGCGTAATGATTCGTTATTCCTTGTTGCGCTTCCTTATCTCCTCAAGCCACGCGGTGAGAACCCCATCGCTCGTTGAAATACCGATTATTTATCGACGAGCAGAAAATCCCTTCTTGGCTGAAATCCCACCTTGATCATTGCGTTGAAGATGTCATTAAGGTGACGATGATCGACGGGGACTCCGCCAGCGAACAGCTCGTCATACTGAACGTTGTCATCAAGCCATTTCTGGCATTTACCGGTTAACGCCCGGATCAGGTAGAGAGTTGCCATGACCCCTCTTCCGGTCAATTCCTCAGGTCGTAGCCCTTATCCAAGAACCCGTCTCTGTAACCTCTGCCACGGTCATCTACAAGCCCCATCCAGAGGCTGTGCTCTTTATCGGCTCGGGAAGCCTCACCATGAAAACGGCGCCGCAATCCCCGCTGAAATCCCCGCCAGTAATCAGGTCGGTTTCCTTGTTCTTCCATCATCCGGGCTTTGATCATTTCGCCCTCAAATGTTTTTCGGTCCATTTTCTCCTTCCTCCAAATTTATTTCTACTCAATACCCAATTCGCCCATCAAAAATCAACCGGGCCAGGCCCCTCTTTTCCCGTTTATCTCCCATAGGGCTTTCCGACAGTCCTCTTTAAATTCAGTTTAGCCATTGGATCGTCCTCTTTAAGCAGTTCTCTTCTAAGTCCTTTTTCGACATCAATATTATCGTATTCTTCTTGGTACCATTTTACCAAAGCATTCATTCCCTCTACTGAACAGTCTAAACTCCTTGCAATCTCCTGATCCTTAATATTTACATGCCTGCAACGTTTTATAACCCAAAGAAGATGCGATGTGGATGATGCCATAACTTCTCCTTTCACAGGCAAAAATCCCGTTGGCGCGTGCAGGCTCAAAAGGAAGCCCCGGGTCCTTGCGGATCCCCGACACCAACGGGCAATCGTGCGCCATTTAACGGATGGCTTCCGCTTTTTGTATTCACACAATTTTACAATGTCATCACGAGTATATGTCAAGGGCTATTTTTGAGGGCGAAATCAAGCCCAGGAGCCACCAACTCGTCTCTCGAGCCATCACCTATTTGGCCCACAACAGGAAGATAAGGGCTTGGTTTGACAAAAAATGTCAATTTTTGCTATAAGCCAAATAAGATAGTTGCATGCATGGAAATATTCCACTTCTTGAGGAAAAACGATGAAAATGAACCGTTCAGCGAGGCTTGGCCTCATCCTCTTGGTATTTGCCTTTATTTTTGTCCCTTTTCTTTCGTCGTGCAGCCTTACTGGTGGGAAGGTCCTCTCAAGTGCTGGCAGCTCTGGAGCCGGGGCGGCTGGTGCAGGTGCTGCCGGAGGCGGCGGCACATCAGGTATATCTCCCACTGCTGGAGGCTTTGGGGCCGCTGATGCGAACGGAATTGAAGCGGGGGCGCCAGCGATTTAGCAGAAAACCTTTTTCACTTTTGACCGCTACCATACTTCACCCCGGTTCCGGATGGGACCGAGGAGCTTTCAGCCGGTTCAGGAAAAACCAGCCAGATGCGGAAAGTAGACTTCAAAGACATTGTGATAGCTGCAAGTCTCACCGGACTCTTTTTTCTTAGTTTGTACATATTGCCATGTCTCTTAAAATAGTCTTTCACGCCTGTTCAGAATGGCAAAGGCATTCCAAGACTCGCCAAGATGGCCACAAGGATAAGTAAAAGCCCTGAGAAGCAGACGGTGACACCCACCCAAGGCCATTTGTACAGTGATAATATCCCGATAATGAAAAGGACAGCTGCTGCTGCCAGTGTGTACAGGTCATTAGAAATGATTTGTTTTAAGTAGATCATGATTTCTCCAAATAGTCCGCCCCAGCAGGAATTACTGATCAGGCACTTCCTCGTGCGAAGGAGGCAATCCCATCCTCCCAAATTTTCCAACACACTGACTCGATGAAGAAAAAAAGCAATAGGGTGAACTAGGCATTTTGTGCTGATGAACACCTTGTCTTATAGCTATTTTGATATAAAATGGCCAGGAGAGAAAAGTAAAGGAAGGATTACGACTGAGATTGCGAACAGTTCCCGCATTCCACATCAACAGTGACCATGGGGAAATCAGAGTCATCTGCTATCAGCTTCCTGTAAACATCATCTGCGCGGCAAAATCGACAATACCCCGCCATCACGTGGTACCTTCGCATGTCAACGTTTTCCAGAATTTCTTGGCTTGTCTCACGGCTCATGTCTAGGGGTTTGTTCATGCTCTTATACTTTCTTTGCGGATTCTCCTCCGGCTGACGCCTATTTTGGCCACGAGGATGGACGATTGCGGCCGGGTCCTTGCTTTGTTTGGCTATTGACCGCCTTCCTTTTTATCAGCTTCCATAGCCTTTGCTAAAATTTCCACCGCCAGACGGTTCATGGAGACAAACTTGTTTTGCCTGATCGTTTCCCGTGCTGCCTTTGCCCTTACCCAGTCATAGACCTGTTCCGGAATTCTGAGTGACCAGGATTTCAATTTATCACCTCTTCTTGGATATTTTGATATGATTATAATGAGCGTAATCAAAATATCAACAGGTGATACAGGCAGATTGATGTAAGTTTTCTCTGTACCTCAACCCTCCCCTATCTCTTCTCCGACTCTCCGCCCCTCCCCTTCTCCCCATCCTCCTGCTCGCAGCAGTCCAGGGCGTACTGAAATGTCTGGTACAGAAGATCTACTGGGCCATTTACTTGAGAAACAGGTATGCAAAAAAATGAACAAAGCCGCAATCGTTTGTTGACTTCTGGCTGGAGACAAGGTAGACTTAATAAAAATTGATACCCCCCTTGGGCTGGGGAATGGTAAAAGGTTCAGGCGAAGGCCGCTAATAGGCTACTCCATCACGCCCAGACAATCGCCGGACTGGTTGCCAGAGTATTTCTTATGCTCTGGAAGCAGGCCGGTTCATGACACTCCTCGGCTCCTTTCTAAAATTGTTGATCACAAACCTGTGGTTCTTATGTCCACGCTCTCTCGTGATGGGGAGTTTGCGCTATGAACGGAACTGAGAAATCGCAAACCCCCGAAGAAGCCATCAGCGCAGAGCAGAAGACCTCGATTGCTAAGCTAAAAAAGAATCTTGAAATCACTAGCGAGGAGTGGATGGAATTACTTGAACCATATGGAATCGCCTCGGCACACGAACTCACCTCCGTCCAAGCCAGTCAATTTATCGAAAAACTAGAATTTCGAACTCCCGCCGGTCAGATCAAAAGAACTCTAGAATTTCTCCATTCCAAAGCTAACGGTGACTGTACCAGCGTGTTTGAAATTGCAATCATCGGATCGAAAAAACAAAAATCCAACGTTTTCGAGGGGTTTGCCGGGGGCTTTAAACCCGTCATAGCCGGGTGGTTTAGTGATTTTGACAAGGCGGCACCGCTCGTCCGGCGGGCCCAGGAACTGAGGGCGGCTGGGATCTATACCACCTTGAACACCTGTAATAGTGCCCTGCTTGCACGGGCCAATAATCGATTAAAAGCCGGCATAGGCAGAACAAAGGATACTGAGATTGAATCCATAAATAATCTACTCATCGACATTGATCCGGTGAGACCCGAAGGGATCAGCAGCAACGATCAAGAACATGACGCCGCTTTAGAGCTGGCGACAAAAATCCAAGATGAGTTGTCCGAACAGTTTGGTTTCCCCGAGCCGCTGGTGGGAGACAGCGGGAACGGTGCACACCTAGTCTATCCTCTGCCTTCTATGCCGAACACCCATGACAATGTTGAGCTTTTAAAAACATGCCTTTCAGTGCTCTCCAACCAATATTCCACGCTCAAGCTCGAGGTTGATGAGAAGGTCTTCAATTCCAGCCGGCTTACGAAGGTTTATGGCACCATGGTGTGCAAAGGAGATCCCACACCCGACCGCCCCCATCGTCGTGCACGCATAATCTCAGTCCCTGAGCAGCGCAAGGCTGTCACACTGGAACAGCTCCGCGCCTTGGCCGCCACTGAGCTCGAAGAGGAAGGACTTGCCAATGACGCGCCTGAACAAGTGGCTCCCTCCTCCCCGCGTCTCGATGTTCCCCGTTATCTAGGTGCATATGGCTTCGACATCAAGGAAGTGAAACAGCACGGAAGCGCCACCCTGTACAGCCTTCATCAGTGTCTCTTCAACGCGAATCACGGTCCCAAGGAGGCTGCCATTGTGCAAACTGAAACCGGTGCGTTGCGCTACCAGTGCTTCCATGAGGGTTGTAAAGATCGCAAGTGGGCCGATGCGCGGGCTAAGATCAGCGGCGATGCCAAGCTGAACCCTTTCATGCTAGGGGGTTCAACCAATTCACATAACTCTGAAGGGAAGGACACCAATAAGGACAATACTGTGGACGACTTCACTGCGGTTCCCTTGGAAGACTTGCGCCCGGCGCGTTTTTTGGAAAGTAAACCCTCGGAGTACTCGTTTGAGCTCGGCGGCAGCCTGCTACAAGGCACTGTAGGGTCCGTGGTTGCACAAGGCGGCCTTGGAAAAAGCCAATTTCTCGTGCAATGGGCATTGGCTCACGCAGGCGGGACTACTTTCTTAGATGGCCGATACGAAGTCAGCCATATAGGCAAGGTCTTTGCATTGCTCGCCGAGGATTCTGAGATCGTCGTGTGGCATAGGGTCAGGGACACTCTTACTGCTACGGTGAATAAAGAAGAACTCCGGAATGTCGTGCCCCGCCTCAATGAGAATCTCTTTATCCAATCAGTGACTGGTTACGATACTCGCTTTCTTGAAGTGGAGGGGGGGAACCGCCACCCCAGCCTAGTGTACAGCAATTTCTTAGCAAGGCTCCAGCAAATCGACGGTTTGTCTCTTGTGATCCTAGACCCGTTAAGCCGGTTCTTCAGCGCCGGTGATGAAAATGATGCTACACTCGGGACTTATTTTATCAGTTTGCTTGAATGGATCTGCAAGACAACGGGTGCCACCGTTGTCACCAGCCATCACGTCCGGAAGGGCTCCGGCAAGGGGCGAAAATCTCTGACTCAAGAGGCGTCACGGGGTAGCACCGCGTTAGTGAACGCTGTGAGATGGCAGCTGACCATGGCTTACGCTAGTGCTAGCGATTTCAATAAAAAGCAAAAGCCACATGACAACATAGATACTAAGGGGAGCATAAAATAGTTTACCTTTTAGAGTGCTGCATATTGTACGTGTTTTTCTTGAAAGTACTTTGTCACAATACCCGGCTGGCGTTGGCGTCCCCATAAGAAGCTTCTAATGTGATTGATCATTTCGCGCAAATTATGAGCCCTTTTTCTGCCAACTGCATTGCTCTTAACATCTTGATTAAGGACTTCATCGGGATTTAGTTCAGGGCTGTAAGAGGGTAGAAAAAACATTCGGATATGCTCTTCGTTTTCTGCCAGCCATTTTTTCACCTTTACAGAACGATGAACGGGATGACGGTCCATAATAATAAAAACCTTGTTTTCACTTTGCTTTATAAGGCGGCTGAGGAATGTTTTCAAAAGGTCAGCCTCAAAGCGTTCTTTGAAAACCATAAAATTCAGTTTTCCCCTATTGGTAATGGCCGATATCATATTGCACCTAAAGCGCGCTCCAGTACCGGGAATCACTGGTGTTTGACCTCTGCGGCCAAAGGATCGTCCAGTGGCATGATCCGAACGAAGTCCCAT
>JARRRH010000101.1:0-455 GCA_037380925.1 Deltaproteobacteria bacterium
CGATCGGCGAATCCTGCCCATGGAAAAGAGGGGCGAAATCCTTACGGCTGCTCCCGAGTTTATGTTGATTATATCTTACAACCCAGGATACCAGAGCATTATGAAGGATCTGAAGCCCAGCACCAGACAGCGCTTTGTGTCCTTGGAGTTCCATTACCCTGATGCAGAAAAAGAGACAGCCATTGTGGCGGAGGAGTCAGGAGTGGACAAAGACACGGCAAGACGATTGGTGAAGCTCGGCGCTATGACCAGGAATCTCAAGGAGAGAGGTCTGGAGGAAGGGGCCAGTACGCGGCTGTTAATTCACGCCGGTAAACTGATGCGGTCCGGCATTGAGGAGAGCACGGCCTGCAGAGTGGCTGTGACCAATACGCTGAGCGACGATCAAGAAATGCAGCTTTCCATGGATGAAATGGTCCGGTCTCTATTCTGATGTAGACATGTTGATGCTTTTG
>JARRRH010000101.1:468-7280 GCA_037380925.1 Deltaproteobacteria bacterium
GCTTTTGTTAGGGATTACTTCCATGGCTTATGTACAAACAAGAAAGAATACGGATAATCCCGTCCTCCTCCTTTTCCCCTTGCCCCTGTATACGAATTCCCGCATCTACTACGAAGAAGACCTGGAGGAGCTTGGTATCGGGCGTGTATTGGATGACGTGGATGAAGATCTGGGCCGGACTGTTCTGAATCAGGCCAAAACACTCGCTTCTGTTCAGCCCGAACTGGCCTTTCACTTCCTGTTGAGGTTTACCGAAATACTGAAGCACATAAAGATCTGCGATTTGGGCAAGTATGTCAATGTGGCTCTGGAAATCTATGACTCAAAAGGGTTGAATCCCGCGAGAGAGTTCATTTTGGGACTTGATAAACACCCTCTTTTCATTCGTTACTGGGGTGAGGGGGTCTCTTTTGGTGAGGTTTACGGGATTCTCCTTAATTATGTTCATGCCCTTGGTCAGGATGATCTGGCCTTGGAACAAGGGCCGTGTCACTATACCGACGGGCTGAAGATCTACCTGCCTGGGAGAAATGCCGTTTGTCCGGGCAAGGACTCTAACTTTCTACTCTACAAGGTGATGGTCACGCACAAGCTCGGCCAGATAACCCTCGGAACCTATCAACCGAGCCTTGATACATTGGCACCTGCAGTGCAACACCTCCGGAAGCGTTATGGAGCTCGCGACCATTCCGATTCGCTCTCGGACCTTGGCCGTTTCCTCCAACTTTTTCCCGACCCATTGCTGGCCAAAGATCTTTTTATTCTCTCCGACACCGTGCGGATTGAGACATGGATGGCGCATGAACTCCCGGGCCTTTATCGGAGCTTGAAGACGCTCAAGAAGCAGCTGGCATTACGAAGAGAGAAGAAGGAGAAAAGACCTCCAAGGACCGAAATGATGGAACGCCTGTATCGCTGGTATCTCATGGGTGCTGCGGAAGTATCCAAAGACACAAGAATATGGAAAAACATCCATCCCGCTCTGCGTGCTTTGGCCGAAGAGAAAACAACCTTAGAGGACGTGGCGAGAACTACAGTTCACATCTATTCGCTCATGGACGAGCTGCCGGAGCCTTACCAGCCTGTGGAACCGGTTCCCTACATGGGTGAATTGCGACCGGAAGAAGCGGAACGAGGTCGACAGCGAAGGCGCCGGTCCACCACCTCAAGTTCTGCCAAGAACTGGCAAAACTCATTGGCCCGCGTCCTGATCCGGAGGAAGTAAAAATCGATATTCCTTCCATGGAGCATGAGACACTGGGAAGAAAGACACCTCAGCGGCAGGAAGTGCCTAGCCATCTTCTCATCGATGGCAGCCGGGTTCCTGTGCCTGAGGGCATGAGGAAGACCATTGAAGAGATTTTAGAAGATCTGGGAGCGTTACCGGGTTCTTACCTCGCTGTAGCGGATGACATGTCTGGTCATTTCTTTCGTTCACTTTGCCGGATGCCGGAAGAGGGGGAAGATGTTTTTCAAGATCGTGGCCGCTGGTCGAGCTGTGTTTTTTCCGAAAATGAGGAAGACGTCCATGCCATTGATGAATGGGATTATCGTCGACAGGGGTACCGCAAGAGATGGGCTCTGCTCAGGGAAACGGAGGTGGCTTCCGGAGGCTTGGAGTTTGCCGAGGAGACGTTGAAGCGTCACGCGGGAATGATTCAAACCATAAAACGTCAGTTTGAACGCATCCGGATGGAACGAACCCAGCTTCGACGTCAAAAAGATGGCGACGACATTGATTTGGATGCCCTTGTGGAGGCTTTCAGTGACCAACAAGCAGGGTTCAATGGTACGGAAAACGTTTTCACCCGACTCAGTCGAGACAAGCGAGACATTGCCACCGTATTTCTCATGGACATGAGCGGGTCGACCAAGGGATGGATCAATGAAATGGCCCGATCCGCGCTTCTCATTCTGAGTGAAGCCATGGTGGTGCTCCAGGATCGTTTTGCCATCTATGGTTTTTCAGGCAGGACGCGGAAGCGTTGTGAACTCCTCCGCATCAAATCCATTGACGAAGGCTACGGGGACGTTGTGAAGGGTAGGATTGGCAACATGAGACCTCTTGACTACACACGAATGGGTCCGCCCATCCGGCATGTGACAGAGATGCTCGCCGGGGTAGAGGCGGGGACCCGCTTGCTCATTACTTTGAGCGATGGTAAACCGGATGACTATGACGGGTACAACAGTGATTACGGCATTGAGGACACCCGTCAAGCCTTGATCGAAGCGAGGAGGCAGGGGATCCACCCCTTTTGCATCACCATTGATAAAGCGGAACACAGTTATCTGGCCCATATGTACGGAGAGGTCAACTATGTTTTCATCGACGATCTGACCAAGCTGCCCTGCAGGGTGCCTGAGATTTACCGCAAACTCACCACATAGGAAGAGTGAGGGCTTAAAATCCGGCCTCCGTCTTTCTCTCTTTTCCTTGACTTTCCGAAACGGCCTCTGATAAAAGGCTCGCGTCTTCATAAACAGACCAAGCCGGCCAAAACGGCAAGGCTCCGAACTGAATCCGTTCATAAGGAAAAACGTGAATCATGAGCCAGGATGAATTCAACTTCGACGCTATTTTTCGCCCCCGGTCGGTAGCCGTTGTAGGTGCTTCCACATCCTTTGGAAAATGGGGCCAGATGATTATAACCAATGTTGTGGCAGGAGGCTTCCCAGGCAGCGTCTTTCCGGTAAACCCCAAAGGAGGGAGCATGCTCGGTCTGCCTGTTTACAAACGCATCCAGGAGATTCCTGAAACAGTGGATCTGGCAATCATCACCACGCCGGCCGACACGGTTCCCGCCATTTTACAGGCCTGCGGAGATAAAGGGGTTCGGGGGGTTGTGGTTATTACGTCAGGATTCAGCGAGACGGACGAGAAAGGCAGGGTGCTTGAAAAAAAGATTGTGTCCATCTGCCGTCGAAAGCGTTTGACTCTTGTGGGCCCCAATACCATGGGGATCATTTGCCCTTATGCCGGGCTCTTTGCCACCGGCTCCCACACGAGACCCAGAAAGGGCACGGTCGCCTTTGTCTCCCAATCCGGCAATCTCGGCAACCAACTCATTCACTGGGCGGAAAAACAAGGCGTGGGTGTGTCCTTGTTCGTGGGATCGGGAAATGAAGCCATGGTTTCGTGTTCAGACTACCTGAAGTACCTGGAAGGCCGTCCCGAGACCAAAATCGTTATCCTTTACATTGAGAACATGCAGGAGGGGCGGCGTTTCATAGAGGTTGCCGGCCGTCTCAATCGCATCAAACCTGTGATCCTCCTGAAAGGCGGAAGGACCGAGGCGGGGCGAACCGCTTCAGCATCCCACACGGGGGCGATGAGCGGCGAGTTCACGGTTTTCAAGGCGGCGTGCCGTCAGGCAGGCATCCTGGATGCGGGTGTCCCTTCCGAGTTGCTGGACCTGTCTGCGGGTTTCTCTTCTCTGCCCCTGCCCAGGGGCAACCGTGTGGGCATCGTCACTCTAGGAGGGGGTTGGGGCGTGGTCACAGCCGATGAGTGCAATGAGAAGGGATTGATTGTTCCGGCCCTTCCGGAAAGGATCATTGAGACTATCAACCGGTACCTTCCCCCCTTTTGGAGCAAAGGCAACCCTGTGGATCTCGTGGGAACGCGGGATTTGGAAGTGCCTCTTGTGGCTGTTGAAGAACTTCTGAAGTGGGATGGCGTGGATGGGGTAATCAGCCTCGGCATTGTGGGTCGAATCGAGCTTGTTCGCTTGATGATTGAATCAATGCGACGAATAGACAAATCCACGTCGAAGGACTTCCTGGAGAGCATGGAAGCGTTCAGTGAGCAATATGAAGAGAACTACATCTTTCGGATCGCTGAACTGATGGAAGCCTACGAAAAGCCTGTGGTTGGCGTTTCCCTGGCCAGGACTGAGGAGGGCACGGTACGTCCTGTGAAAGGAAAGCGGTACACTCCCGTCTTTTACCAAACCCCGGAAAACGCGGTCAATGTGCTGGCCCGGATGGTCGGCTACCAACGTTACCTGTCACAGTTGGCTTGAAGGTGGGTCCGGTCCTTCGAGGGACTCCCGGGAGAGATCAACAAGGGCCGACCGACGGGACTGAATATGGTCCCTGAGGTCGGCCAAATCCTTGGAAATGTCATCCAGACAATCTGCCCAGGTTTTCCAGAGCGCCGCCCTGAGGTCGGCAATCCTCTTTTCAGCCCATCGTAAGATCCGTCTTCGGTAGCTCCGATAAAACCAGAACCCAAGTAAAAGATTCACCAGGGCATAACTCCCCAAGGCTGCAAGTCCCTTGGTGCTAAACAGGGTTTGAATCAGGGAAAGAAAAAGACGAAGGATAGACGCCCCACCGGGCTGGTTAAATAGGCCTTGCCAGGCTTGCTCGCCCGCCAAGGCAAAGAGGAACAAGGCGAAAAGCAGCAGGTAAGAGAATCCCTGGAAGGCCATGAAGCCCCACATAGGCGGAAGGGGTGGATCCACCACATGCTGAGTTACAGCATGAAAGAAACGTTCTCCCAGATAGTCGAACCTTTTCTCCACATCCAGGGTTTCACGGAGGCGATCTTGAAAAGGTGCGGGAAGGCTCTCTCGCAGAATGTGATGGCTGACCCGATCTTCCAGCCACTCAAGACGCCGCTTGAAGGCGGCTTGGATTTCTTCCGGAGGATGGAGTTGCGAAACATCAGAGCCGGAGGTTGTTTCCGGCGCAAAACGCTGTTGAAAGGCCCTGAAAAGGAGAGCAAAGGCATAACCGGGACCGAGAAGGCGGGGCGCATCCCCGTGAGAAAAAATCACCCCAGGCTGAATCCGCTTTGTCGCCCAGAGTTCAATAATTTCTCGGCCCACTTGCGACCACATGCTCTTCTGGTCCTCCAAATCTTTCACCGCTCCATGGAGGATGCCTTCAAAGTGCTTCAGATCTCTGGCTTCCTTAAGGAGAGCTGAGAAAAGTTTCTGAATCTCCACATCGAGATTGGCCGCCTTTATGGCTGAGATACGCTTGACATCCCGTTGCTGAAAGACATGCTTTCTGAATCCGTGGAACTGGTTCCATGGGGCCAGCGGGCGGGCACGCAATGCTTCTTCGGCAGAAACAGCGTAGAGAAGAGGATCATCCACCCCTCTATCCCGAATAAGCTCCTGAAAATGGGAGAGAACCCGGCCCAGTTGCTTGTAGCCCGTCTCCGGCAAGTCGTCCTGGAAAAAAAGATCTGTCTTGTTCAGTACAAAGGTAAAATTCTCTTTGGCCTTTGGCACCAGCTGAAGAAATTCATAAAAGCGTCCGTCGGCGTATTTTTCGGGTGAGGCGATCCACACCAGAAGGTCCAGGTGCTCCAGAAATTGGAGAACATGCTGCCGGTTTTCTCCCACGAGACTGTCAAAGTCAGGGAGGTCGCAGATCACAATGTGCCGGATGGCATCAACCTGGTGGGTGATGTCGCGCCAGAGAGCATCACCCAAAGCCAGGGCCGGCAAGGGGTCCACCTCTGAATGGCGGTACAACAGGATGTGATCGGTGTGGGGTCGCCTGTGGCTGGTGGAGGCTATCTCAAACCCGGCAAGGGCGTTCATGATGGTCGATTTTCCGACCCCCGTGCCGCCCAGGAGGCCGAGGGTCAAGAAGCTGCCGCGAAGAGCTGTGAATTTCCCAGATAGCCTTCCCGCCTCCTCACGAAGTGCTCGGACTTCTTCGGGTGAGAGGGACAAGAAGGTCCCCCTGCTTATCCATTGTTGGATTTGATCCAGCTTTGCTTCTAATGTGCTGACGGTGTATCTCATGGTCACGACCTTTCGGAAAGCGGGACCCTTGAAATCCACTCTTTGAGTCTTTCCAGTTCCTTCACGGTTTCCTCGGATGTCGTCAGGGCGTGGAGGCAGCCCTGGTAACGGTTCTGCTGAGATTGGAGCACGGAGACGAGCCCTTCACGGTAGCGCTCCGCCAGTTCACGGACGAGATTCCGAACCTCCTGATAAGCGAAAAGCTCCACCGTGCCTTTTGTTACAAAAGGGGCCAAGGCCGAACCCAATGCCGCATCCAGAACCGTGAACCCTCCTCCTACAGCGACCTCAAAGGAAAGAATCAGAACACCCCAGAGGATCGAAGTGGAGTAGATGCCCCATTTTCTGCTGGCAGGGATCTCCCGGATGAGACTCTCAAACCTCTCTGTCAGCCATGATCCCAGTCTGTCCTGTTCTTTCAAGATAAGGGCCCTGACTTCTTGCTCGGAGAGGGCCACCCCGGGTTGGCGCAAGGCACTGAAAAGGGGAGCGGTTGAGTCCGCAGGAGAAAGGGTCTCAAGAACAAGGCGGTTGAATTTCATGACGGCTTCCTGCAAAGGCGTCAAGTCCATGTTCTGCCGTGCCTGTTGAAGGGCCTCTTCTCGGGATCTGGGTCGGCGATTCCTATGAAATCCCAAGAAGCGAAGCGGCGTGAGCACGAGTTCTTTTAGTAAACGCCTCGGTCTTGCCAACACATCATACTTTGTAAAGAGCCTCCTGACCTCAACACCGAGATGCTCCCGTGTTCTCTGGGCAAAACGATGCCCCTGGGACTGTATAAAGTCATGGATCACTTGTTGGGTGAGTGTCTCGAGATCTGTAGACCAGTGTTGGGCGGCCTCGTTTTCCTGCCGGAGGAGGATCAGGAGCCTGGTCATGACTCGATCCAGGTTGTCGGCAAGGCTCAAAAGGGCAGCTTGGTGCAGACTGTCCATGTTGCCTTTTGAGACATCTTGCAAAACAGTCAGGCGAAGGTCCCGAAAGGCCGTGTTTTCGGAGAACCAAGTGTAAGGTTCCGCAGGCCTGTAAGGGATCAGCCAGACC
>JARRRH010000102.1:0-6786 GCA_037380925.1 Deltaproteobacteria bacterium
AATGTACTTTTCTGCTGCAAAGGAAGCGGCTGCACCATCACCCACAGCCGTGGCGACTTGACGAAAAAGCTTGGAACGAATGTCGCCGGCTCCAAAAACGCCGGGGACAGAGGTTCGCATCTCACTGTCCGTTATCACAAAACCGTTTTCATCCAGTTGAATCTGCCCTCTCACCATCTCTGTGTTAGGAACGGTTCCAATAAAAACAAAGATGCCTTTCACATCCAAGCGGCTCTCCGATCCGGTTTTCACATTTTTGAGCCCTATGCCTTCCACCCCGTCCTTGCCCATGACCTTGACGGGCACGGTATCCCATATGAATTTGATCTTCTCCTCTGCCATGGCCCGCTCTTGGAGGAGCTTGGTGGCCCTCAGTTGATCTCTTCGGTGAACCAGGTGAACCTTGCTCACGAAACGGGTCAGAAAGAGAGACTCTTCTACAGCCGTGTCCCCCCCGCCGATAACCGCCACTTCCTGATCTCTGTAAAAGGGCGCGTCGCATGTAGCGCAAAAGGACACCCCTCGACCCAAAAGGTGATCTTCGCCTTCAATCCCCAGTTTCTTCCACGCGGCCCCGCATGCCAGAATAACGGCCTTGGCTTCCAAGGGTCCTTTCCCCGTAAAGACCGCCTTCCGCTTCTCGCTGAGTTCCAGCTTGAGCACCTCTTCCCCTTGAATCTTGAGACCGAATCGCTCCGCCTGGCTCTTCATTCTGTCTATCAGCTCGAAGCCTGAAAGGCCGTCGGGAAACCCGGGATAGTTTTCAATCCAATCGGTCGTCAGCACCTGGCCGCCCGGAGCAAGGCGCTCCAGGAGCAAGACATCCAAGCGCGCTCGCGCACCGTAGAGGCCCGCTGTCAACCCTGCCGGCCCCCCGCCTATGATTACCAGATCGTGCATTTACAAAAGTTTTTTCAGTTCCGCTTCAATGTAGCTCTTCGGCTGCGCGCCGATGATCATTTGGGCCACTTCTCCGCCTTTGAAGAGAATCAAAGTTGGTATGTTCCGGATACCGAATCGCGCCGGCGTTTGACGGTTTTTGTCCACGTCCATCTGCGCGACCTTGATCTGGCCTTTGTAGTCGTTTGCCAGTTCCTCGACCACGGGAGCGACCATTCTACAAGGGCCGCACCATTCCGCCCAAAAATCCACTATAGCCGGCAGATCCGATTTCATGATTTCTGTATCAAAACTTTCATCTGTGACTTGCAGTAGATCCGACATTGCCTCTCTCCTTTCCCATATCCAATTTAAAGATAGTTAGTTCAATTACTACTCAGAGCGTCAAATTGTTTGCATGGAATGTTAAAAATACGAGGGGCATGGGGCCTTTCTCAAGTGACTGGTGGGAGGCCGCCGTTTTTTTCGTGACTTATCTGTGGGGGAAGCCGCAGCTCCGCCGTAGGCGGAGAATGCGGAGGGGGCAAAACTCCCCCATGGATAAGTCGCTGAAAAGACCAGGCCGGGAGCCTCGGAACGTAAGAAAGGCCCCATGTCCCGTAGAAATGCAAACAATTTTTTGCTCTCCTTAGTAAAAATGCGATTTGCGATAAGAGGGAAATAAGCCCCTAAATCTTCTCAAAATGGGCATCTGTAAGTCCGTCTAACAAAAGGAAGGAACGGATCTTGATGCAAAAAACCTCAGCATCAGGATGAGCCAGGAATTCCTCCAAATAAGGATGCCTCTCCAACAGCTTGGCCCGAATCCAATTCTTTTTCTTCTCATCCTGAATTTGCTGGAAAGTACCGTCCACGGTCATGGCTTTTGCTTCCGGGCGAAGCGGTCCGTCATGCTCCTCCCGGGTATCAACGAGAAGACTCACATTCGGGTTTTCCATGAGGTTTTTGAACTTTTTGGTATTCTTGAAAGTGGCCATGTAAACCTCGTTACATCCATCGTCGACCACATAGGCCATAAGGGAGCAGTGGGGCGTGCCTTCGGACGCAGTGGCGAGCACACAAACATCCTTGTCTCTTGCCAGCTCTTTCATTTTTTCAATCGTCATGATCCGTCCTCACACGATAAACTCCTGCATTCAGGGTCCAAATCATTGCAAATCATAATCACAAGACATATGGTTTACAAGGCATTATTAACGATCGAAGCTGTTTGTACCGTGAAGCAATGCCACATCGGTGGTAAAGCCCATGACCTTGACTCAGGCTCAAGGCGCAGGGCTTAAGGCTCACGGCAAATTGATCATCTAATTGAAGCCTCCCTGCGCGTTGAGCCTTTGGCCGGTTCATGCATAACTGTTGGGTTTTTGAGCCATAAAGAGAGCTGGGTGGCTCGAATCTGAACCCGGTCATCGACACAAGAACATCTCCAAGGAGTGATTCATGGAAACGAAAATCAGACTGGGAATCAGCACCTGGTTGCTGGGGGAGAAAGTCCGGTACGACGGCGGACACAAATGGGATCGCTATTTGACCGACACCCTTGGCCACGACGTGGAGTACGTCCCTGTTTGCCCGGAGGTGGAGTGCGGTCTGGGAGTTCCCCGCGAATCCATGCGCTTGGTGGGCGACCCTGAAAACCCCCGGCTTATGACGACCCGGACCAATCGGGACTTTACAGACCGTATGATGCAATGGGCCGGGAAAAGGGTGGTCGAACTGGAAAAAGAGAACCTCTGTGGCTTCATATTCAAGAGCGATTCTCCGAGCAGCGGGATGGAAAGGGTGAAGGTCTACAACGAAAAAGGGATGCCCGTCAAAAAGGGAAGGGGCCTGTTTGCAAGGACCTTCATGGAGCACTTTCCCCTCATCCCGGTTGAGGAAGAAGGCCGCCTCCATGATCCAAAGCTCAGGGAGAACTTCATCGAGAGCATCTTTACCTTGATGCGGTGGCGGGAACTCCTTCAAGAAGGCCGGAGCAGAAGGAAACTGGTGGCCTTTCATACGCAAAACAAGCTTCTCCTTTTCTCCCACAGTGAAAAACACCACCGGGTGATGGGCAGACTTGTTGCTACAGCCAAGGAAAAGCCGATTGAAGAAATTTACAAAGCCTACGAAGGTCTCCTCAAGGAGGCGCTGGCCCTGAAAACAACGGTCAAGAAGAACGCCAACGTGCTTGAGCACATGATGGGATACTTCAAGAGGGATCTCACTTCTGATGAAAAGCAGGAGCTGCTCGAGATCATGGACGAGTATCGGAAGGGCTATGTACCGCTCATCGTTCCCATCACGCTCATGAACCACTACGTTCGCAAATACGATGAGCCCTATTTGAAACAACAGACCTACCTGCAGCCTCACCCCCTGGCTTTGCAGCTCAGAAATCATGTATAAACGAGGCTCAAGGCATAAGGCACCCTTCGACGGAGCTCAGGGCAGGCAAGGCGCAAGGATCTTGAACGGGGGCTTCTGCATTGACGGCCTAACCGCGAACCACTTCGCATTCACTCGGGCCCTTAGCCTTATGCCTTACGCCTTAAGCCTTGCGCCTTCTTCAGTCTTCTATGATGCTCTCTCTGAGCGCCTTCGGGCTTGGCACTGGGATGGGCGAGCAACAGTCGCTTTCAGGATTATACATGCAGCGGTATGAGGCGCCTCTGTTCCCTTCCCTGTACATGTGATCCCAGCCGCGCACAAAGTAGGGACATTCGTCGTTGAAGCAAATGTACATAAACTCATTGTCCCATGTGCAGGCGAAGGGATTGTCAGGCACGGCCCATTTTTTCATCCTCTCGCTGCAATAAGGACACTGCAAAGTCTGTTTCACAAATTTCTTTCTTCTGTCCAGTTCTTCTTTTTCGATTGATTCACCGTAAGACAGGGATACGGTGGGTCGCCTTTTACGGGGTGAGGATCGTCCTGCTCTTTCCGCATAAAGGGCATATACAGGATCGCTGGGAATCCCCATGTGGGCATATTTGTCATCCTTCGGTCGAGGCTTGCCTTTTGACACAAAAAGGGTCGGCTTTTCAAAAAGACCGGCGTCTGTAAAGAACCCCTCCACAAGAAGGATCCGTTCTTCCTCGCCGGAATCCTTCCAGATTTTGACTGCCTTCTGAGGAAACATCCGGTTTGAGAAAATGACCAGAAACAATCCGCCCGGCTTGAGAATTCTCCCCACATCCCGGAACACATCGACAGGTTTGGTCATGTAATCTACGGATACGGTGTTGATTACAGCGTCAAAGGTGCTGCCCCGTAACGGCAGTTTTGGGTCCTTGTTAAGGTCGTGGATGACGTATTCGGACAGAGCCCTGTTCTCTTTCAGTTCATTTTCATTAAGGCCCAGCCCGATGACCTTACCGGGATTGAGCTTGCCGGGAATGTGAGAGTCCCACCCTGCCATCAAATCAAGAATGACGGGCTTCTCTTCAACGATGAGATCGCCGATCAGTCTTTCTATAGTGGACTAAGCCAGAGAATCGAGGTGACTCACAAATCGGTCCCGGGCGTAAAATGTTTTGTCATCTGTTTCATCCAGTCTGGAGAAGGCATCGTTTGCATAAAAAGAGACGGGACGGGGTGATTTTTCGAAAACGGTTTCAGCGTTCAAATTCATGATTTCCTCCATCAAAAAGCCGGGTTTCACGACTTCGAAACCCGGCTCGTGGCCCCAATTCATGGGCGGGTTTGAATTTTCAAGAACCATACTTAGTTTGTAAATTAATTTTTCGATCGCGTTTGTCAACGGAGGCTGAGATGAATATTTCTTATGGCTTAAGGCGAAAGGCAGAGGGCATAAGGTAAAAAAAGACGTTGTAGGAATGTCGACATGTTTATTTAAAGGAGGACAAATATGGATTTTGACCTTAAGAAGTACTTTGAGACTGCAAGAGGAACCGGCGTCCTGGCCACAGCTGATGGACAAGGAAAGGTTGATGTTGCTATTTACGCAAAGCCCCACATCATGGATAAGGAGACCATTGCCTTTATTATGGCAGACCGCTTGACCCACCACAACCTGCAGAGTAACGACCACGCAGCCTATCTTTACAAAGAAGAAGGTCCGGGATATAAGGGGACCCGTCTCTTTCTCACAAAGGTGAAGGAAGAGAAGGACAGCGATCTCCTTTATGAGATTCGCAGCAGGAGGTATTCCCCGGAAAGGGAGGAAGGCAAGCCCCGTTTTCTTGTGTTTTTCAAAGTGGATAAAGTGCTGCCCCTGGTGGGAGCCGGCAGGGACCCGGAGAAAGAGTGAGTCTTTTCTCGGTCTCTTGCTTTCTCAAGTCGGAAAACTCACGGGTGGCGTGACCTTTCAATGAATTGTATAATGGGTAACGGGCTTGTGTCACAAAGCTTAAAACGGAAAAAACATGGGACTCTGAAGACAGGAGGCCGATGATTGAATACGACCCTTGAGCTATCTGAGCTGGATTCCAAAATCGGCCAGCTTTTTATGGCAGGCATGCCCGGACATGATCTGGATGGGGAAACAGAGTCCCTCATCAGGGACTACAACTTGGGCGGCGTAATTTTTTTCGCCCGGAATATTCAGGATCCCATCCAGTTGACGGGCCTGTGCCGGCGCCTTCAGGACAAAGCCGGGGAACACCATAAGCTGCCGCTTCTCCTGGCTGTGGATCAGGAGGGCGGTAAGGTGGCGAGACTCAAGGCGCCTTTCACCGTATTTCCGGGGAATAAAGCCATAGGGATCGATAAGAGAGCGGTGGAAAAGGCAAAGGAGTTCGGCTCGGTCACGGCAAAAGAGATGAACATGGTGGGTCTCAATATGAACCTTGCCCCGGTTTTGGATGTCGAGCGTGGTGAACTGGAAAGGCACCTGGACGGAAGGAGCTTTGGTGAAGACCCTGAAAAGGTGGCTTTGTTGGGAAAAACGGTTGTGAAAGCGCTTCAAGAGAACGGGGTAATGGCCGTGGCCAAACACTTTCCAGGTCTGGGCCGCACCACCGTGGATCCCCACTTCAATCTGCCACGAATTGAGGTGGATCTAGAGGAACTGGAACAGATCAACCTTCCTCCTTTCAAGGCAGCCATTGAGGCAGGCGTTTCAGCCATCATGACATCCCACGCCATATACCCTGCACTGGACTCAGAGAGGCCGGCCACTCTCTCCCCCGTGGTTTTGACCAAGCTTTTGAGGGAAGAGATGGGCTTTGAAGGACTGGTGATCACGGATGATCTGGAGATGGGGGCCATAGCCAACAGCTGGCAAGTTGCTGAAGGCGCTGCCAAAGCGTTTGAAGCGGGCGCGGACATATTGCTGATCTGTAAGGAACAGAAAAACGTTTTGGCAAGCATCCATTGCATTCGCAACAAATTGCTGCAGGGCGAAATAAATTTCAATAGACTCGTCCAATCCGTCGAGAGAATAAAGAAAGCAAGATCGACTTTGCACGTAGTGAAAAACGCGTTGACCTGAACCATGGGATTAGGAAATCATGATCGACCTGGTCGTAGTTATCGGATACTTCTGCATCATGCTCTTTGTGGGTTGGCGGAGCAGGCGCCAGTCCGCTGATGGCTATTGGGTTGCGGAGCGGCGCTACAGCACGGGGCGTATCACGGCATCTCTTGTAGCCACCATATTTGGGGCTTCATCCACCGTGGGAGTCATCGGGCTGGGATATGCAAGGGGGCTGACAGGAGCCTGGTGGAGTCTCATGGGGGGCCTTGCGCTTCTTCCTTTCAGCTTTTTCCTCGCTTCCCGTGTCCGTACCCTTGCCGTGTACACACTGCCGGATATCTTGAGGCGGGCCTACGGCGAAAGGGTGGCTGTTCCAGCAGGGCTTATGATCGCCCTTGCCTGGTGCGGTGTCATCGCGGCCCAGTTGATTGCAGGGGTGAGGCTGTTGCAAGCGCTTTTCCCAC
>JARRRH010000103.1:0-10963 GCA_037380925.1 Deltaproteobacteria bacterium
AACTGCAATACCTGGGGGAAGTGCCCATCTTTCATGACCCGAGCCTCTTCAGGGCGTATCGGCAATGGATCCGGAAAAATGCTCTCGCTCTGGCCTACACGAAAGAACGTCGTGATATTTCGGAATCCCATCGCACTTGTTCCCCGTGCAGACACTTTTGAACAATACCGATGAATTGTTCCTCCGGGCCGAGATCCCCGTTTTGCGGGAGAGCGAACAAGAAAAGTGAAAGGAGATCGGGACATGAAACACGGGGTATTTCCGAGTGTTGCTCTGGCTTTCCTGGTCTTGGCGGGAGTCAGTCACTCAGAAGAGGGAACAGAAGCAAGACAGTCCGCAGCCACGTTGGAAGAAGTGGTGGTTACCGGGACAAGGACCGAGGAAAAGGTAGAGAAGATTCCAGCCAATGTGACCGTGATCGACGAAGAAGACATCGAGAGCTCTAATGCAAAGAACGTCGTTGATCTTCTTCGCCCTGAAGTGGGGATTGTCGTAAGAGACCTCCTCGGCAACGGCAAGACCGCGCAATTAGACATGCGAGGTTTTGGGGAGTCAGCGCCTGCCAACGCACTGGTTCTTGTGGATGGCCGCCGCGTAAATGAAATCGACCTCAGCGGTGTGGACTGGACCCAGATCCCTCTTGATAACGTCGAGCGCATAGAAATCGTGCGGGGGACCGGCTCCGTGCTTTATGGCGACAACGCAGTGGGCGGAGTGATCAACATTATCACCAAAATTCCATCCGAGAAGTTGACCTTCTCAGCTGGGGCTGTTGGTGGGAGTTACAGCCGCAATAAAGAGCAGTTCGCTTTAAACGGAGGTCGTGCCAATTTTGCAGCTTCCTTGTTCGGGAGCTATGACTCCACCGACGGCTATCGTGAAAACAATAAATTGCGGGCGAAGGACATAGGAGGCAAGATACTTTTCGATCCCACAGAGTTCCTGAGCGTCAATCTGAGCGGCGCATACCATGCTGATGACTACGGCCTGCCGGGGGACCTCTCAGAGGACGAGGTGACAATGGATCGGAGGCAAACCAATGAGCCCCTCAATGAAGCTGAAACCCGTGATAGGTACCTAAAACTGGATTCAATTCTCTACTTGGGGAGCCCCGGCAAGCTCTTTGCGGACTTTTCAGTTAGGGACCGACACAGCGAGCTGACAGACGTAAGCGCCTTCGGCACTTTCCTTCAGGATACCGAGACGCAAACTTGGTCTGCGACACCACGATATGTGTGGAACGGGGCAATTGCGGATTATGCAAACACGCTCATCGTAGGTTTCGATTTCTACTGGTCTGATCAGGACGTGAAATCATTTTTCGGGAACCCACCCGCACCCTCTGGGATTGCCAGCGTGGAGAAAGATTCTTACGGCCTCTACTTCAACAATGAGTTCTCCTTGTTGAAGAATCTCATTCTGTCGCTGGGAGCCCGCCGTGAAACGGTTGAATACGATCTGAAGAACGAGCCTCTCACCGGCTTTCCGCTCCCTCCGCCGCCTCTTGTCGATACTGTTCGTGAAAGGGAGAATGCGTACAGTGCGGGACTCAGTTTTCTCTACAATGATAAATCCTCTGTTTTTGTTCGCGCTAACCGAAGCTTTCGGTTTCCCCTCACCGACGAACTGGTCGAGTTCGATCAGTTCTCGGGGCAGCCACGGGTAAATTCAGATCTCAAACCACAAAGAGGCCGACACTACGAAGCGGGCATAAGGCACTTCTTTACCCCCGGCCTAGTGGGAAGTGTCACCCTCTTTCATACAAAAATCAAGGATGAGATCTTCCTGGACCCGACGCCGTCACCCTTTTTCGGCACCAACACGAACCATCCTGAAACCCTTCACAGAGGGATGGAGATAGGGACCAAGGCGGACCTCTTTGGAGAGTTGACACTCTTCGGAAACTATACTTACGAGAAGGCGACTTTTGAGAAGGCTCCCTTCAAAGGAAATGACATTCCGGCCGTCCCACGGCACAAAGCAAATCTTGGTTTCAGAATCCACGATGTCATTCCCGGCCTCATCTTCTCGGCAAATTACAACTACGTGGGATCAAGTTTTCTCATCAGCGATCAGGCCAACAAGCTTGAAAAACTGGAAGATTATTACACCGTGGATGCCAGGCTTTCATACGTCCGGCGCTGGTTCAATGCTTTTGTTGGGGTCAACAATCTCACAAACCAGAAATATTCCCAATACGCCGTTGCCGGGGCAGGCGGGACGACCCGCAACTTCTATCCCGCTCCTGAGCGGAATTGGGTTGCCGGCCTCGAGACTGTTTTCTAAATGCCATGCCCATGCGGCGCAACAGGCCTCGATCATTTATGGAAATAGGACGGCCCACTGGTGTCCAAAATAACTTTGAAATGAGCTTTTTAGTTGCATAAGTATTTGTTTTTACACAATGGGTGATTTTACTTGCAACACAGGTTCCTTTTTTTGCATCGCGAAGGCAGGGGTATGGGGGTCTCTTTTCAAAAACGAGAAGGCCGGTGCCCGGCACACAGCGGAAGGCCTCCTGCGGAAATGGCCATGAAAAGCCTTCCATGGAATGGATCTGCAGAGTCTTTGCCCGATCCCCCTCGTTTTTGAAAAGAGACCCCCATGCCCCTGCTACATCGCGAATCGTTTTTGGACAGGAATGGGGACGGCTATTTCAAGAATCACTCTGAAAAGGTTTATATGCTTTATTTCAATGGTTGTCACCCTGCTAGGGGTGAACTCACAACCCATGTGCGCTAGTTTTCGTGACGCCCTCGGCCGTGAGGTGACGCTGGAAGCCCCTCCCCAAAGACTCATCGGGCTTGCTCCCAGTATCACTGAAATCCTATACTACCTCGGCCTGGGCGACAGGGTCGTGGGCGTGACCCAGTTTAGTTCTTATCCGCCGGAAGCGGCTCTGAAACCCAAGGTGGGGACCTACGTCAATCTGAATGTAGAAAGAATTATTGATCTTACGCCCGATTTGGTTATTGCTACCCAAGACGGTAATGAACGGCGAGATGTGGAACTCCTGGAACAAGCAGGGATCACGGTTTATGTGGTCAATCCAAGAAATGTGAGCTCCCTTGTCGAAACTATCCAAGAGGTGGGCACCCTTAGCGGCGTGCCTCAAAGAGCAAAGGCCCAGTCACACAAACTGGCAAGCCGGGTTGACCGCATTGTTGAAAAAACCACGCTCCTCCCGAAGCCCCTGGTTTTTGTTCAGATCCAGCTCAAGCCCATCATGACGGTAAATAAGCATACTTTTCATCATGATCTGATCCGGCTCTCTGGAGGCAGGAACATGACAGGGGACGAGCCCATCACCTACCCTCGCATCAGTCTGGAGGAGGTGATCCGCAGGAAGCCTGAGGTCATCCTCATTTCCTCCATGGAAAGGCAAGGCCGATTTGAAAAAGCCCGCCTGGAGTGGTTCCAGTGGACGTCCATTCCAGCCGTCCAGACAGGGCGGGTTCACTTGATCGACTCCGATCTCATTGACCGGCCTTCTCCCAGGCTCATTGATGGACTCGAGGCCATGGCAAAATTCATCCATCCGGAAGTGTATAAGTGAAAGGCATAAGGTGCAAGGCGGAAGGCCGAAGGCATAAGGAAAGAATGAGGATGTGAAAAACGCGCAAGGCTTACGGTATAAGGCATGAGGGGGTTCACAACTATGCGGAGATGCCCCTAAGGTACACACATAAGGACGGGTTGCCGCAGAAAAAGAAGACATAACCAATGACCAATGTCCAATGTCCAATGACTAACTTCCGACGGCCTTTGGGTCCTCGCAAGGTGATCGCTATTTCTCTGGCCATGTGCATGGCCCTTGCCCTGGTGATGGCCATCTCTCTTTTTCTTGGAACCGCAAAGATTCCCCTTCCCAAAGTCATGGCGCTCTTCTCCGGAACGCTGCAGCACAGTGACCCCGCCGGGCTCATTGTCTTCAAAATCAGGCTCCCCAGAATTATCTTGGCGGGCCTCGCGGGCTTTGCACTTTCTCTGGGGGGTGTGGTTTTTCAAGCCCTTTTGAGAAACCCTCTTGCTGATCCCTTTATTTTGGGGGTTTCGAGCGGCGCTGCCTTTGGCGCAATACTGGGTATTTTCCTTGGCTTAGGATTCAGCCTGGGCGTCCCCGTCATGGCATTCGCAGGGGCCTTGCTCACTGTGGCCCTGATCATGACCTTGGGCGCCAAAAGAATGGGGATGGAGTCCGCCACCATTTTGCTCACCGGGGTCATTGTCAATGCTTTTTTCACAGCCATCATCATGTTCTTCATTGCAACCGTGGCCGACGCCCGCCTGCACGCCATGCTTTTCTGGCTTTACGGCGATCTTTCTCAAAGCCGGTACGGCCCCTTGGTCCTCATGGCACCCCTGTTGCTTGTAGCCTCTGTTATCCTCTACACCTTTGCCGGGCACTTGAACCTCATCACGGCCGGTGAAGAAACAGCGCTCCAGTTGGGCGTGGAGGTGGAAAGGACAAAGAGAATCTGTCTTCTCATTGTATCTCTTATTGTGGGCCTTGTGGTGGCGGTTTCCGGGGTCATCGGTTTCGTGGGGCTCATGGTGCCTCATTTGGCCAGAATGGCGTTTGGTTCAGACCACCGCCTCCTTATGCCTGTAGCCGCTTTTGGCGGGGCTATTTTCTTGGTTGCCGCCGATACCTTGGCTAGGACCGTGGTCTCTCCCAGTGAGCTGCCTGTTGGTGTGATCACCGCCTTTATGGGAGCGCCTTTTTTCATTGTACTTCTAAGAAAAAGAGGAAGCCGTTGGAGCCGATCCTGACCTTAGAAAACGTCGGATTCCGATACGGCCCCCTGTGGGCTGTGAGAGGTGTAGACCTGGACATCCAGGGCGGAGAAATTTTGGGCATTCTGGGTCCAAACGGATCGGGCAAAACCACTCTCTTGAAAATCATGGACGCTATGCTCCACCCCCAGGAAGGGCAGGTCCGCATGAGAAGCAAGAGCATTTATACCCTGACCAGGGCACGCATTGCAAAAGAGATTGCCATGGTGGCTCAGGAAACCCACTTTCGATTTGCCTTCAGCGCTTTGGAAGTGGTTCTCATGGGCCGCTTTCCTCACCTCAAAAGGCTTCAGTTCGAGGGGAAAAAGGATCTGGAGACGGCTTTTCAAGCACTGAGCGCCACCCATGCACTGGGCCTTGCCGAACGATCGATCCATGAGCTTTCGGGCGGGGAAAAGCAAAGGGTGCTTATTGCCAGAGCTCTGGCCCAAGAGCCGAAGGTGATTCTTTTCGATGAGCCCACGTCTTTCCTTGACCTCCGTTTCAAGCGCGAAATCTTCCCGCTCATCGCCTCCCTGAGCTTTGACAAGGGGCTGAGTATTGTCATTGTCTCTCATGACCTAGATCTGGCGGCCCAGTACTGCCACCGGGTGATTATGTTGAAAGAGGGATCTGTCTATGCCACAGGTGTACCCGAAAGCGTGATCACCGTAGGGAACATAGAGTCGGTCTATGATTGCCCGGTTTTGGTGGACAAAAACCCGGCCACCGGAAAGCCGAGGGTCAGCCTGCCGCCATAAGAAGCGCCTCCCCTGAGGGGGCTTTAGGGGCTGGAGTAGCGGAATACTGGAGTATGGGACTATAGGACGGCTCGATGGCTGGCTGCCGCCCATGGGAATCTGTCCCTCGCACAGCACAAGCTCTGTCTGGTTAGACCAAATCAGCGAACAAAGTGAGGTAATTTTATAATGGTTGATATCTTTATCAAAGGGGGGCCGGTCATGTACCCTCTCTTGGGTTGCTCCATCCTTGCCGTCACGGTCATTATTGAGCGCTCGTTTTTCTGGATCCGAGAGGACCTCCGTCGGAATCAGGCCCTTGTGGACGAGGTTCTCGAACTGTGCCGAAAAGGGGACTGGGACAGGGTGCGGGAAAAGGTGGTCGGGTCGAAGGATTTCGTGATCCGAATTCTGATAAGCGGCATCCTCCACAGGGAGTTCTCCATGGGCAAAGCCATGGAGACCGCAGCATCGGACGAGATCAAAAGAATGCGCCGTTACCTGGGCGTACTGGATACCATGATCACGGTAGCTCCCCTTTTGGGAATCTTCGGCACCGTCATAGGCATCATCATGTCCTTTGAGCTCTTAGGTGTGGGCGGCATCGAACATCCTCAAGCCGTAACCGCCGGCATTGCTCAGGCCTTGATCACTACGGCATCCGGATTGGGTATCGCCATCTTGTCCGTTTTTCCGTACAACTACTTCAACTCCCGCGTTGAAAATGCAGCCTTGGCCGTTGAGAAATATGCCACAAGCTTGGAGATCGTTTACGATAAGCTCTTGCAACCTCAGCAAGAAAGGGGCGAGAGAATCCTATGAAAGTGTACCTTCAGGGGACCAAAAGGGCCCGGATCGAAATGCTTCCTTTGATCGATATCGTGTTTTTGCTGCTGGTCTTCTTTATCTATGCCATGCTGTCCATGGCAGTTCATCGGGGTTTACCGGTTGTCCTGCCCTCTTCTTCAACCCCTGAAATCGACAAGCATCTGATTCTCTCTGTAACAGTCCAGTCCGATGGGAGCATCTATTTAGATAAGGAGCCAACCTCTCTCGAAGCCCTTAGCAAATCCCTCGTGAAGAAGGCATCAGGGGAAAAAGAGGCCGGTGTCCTACTCTTTGCAGACAAAAATCTCCCTTACCAGACGCTCTTCCGGGTCATGGACCAAATTCGATTGGCGGGTCTGAGCCGCATTTCTCTTCAGGCTGAATTAGAGGAGTAACCTTGCGAAGCTTGCTTCTACCTGCGGCACTGGCTCTCATCCTCCACGGCCTTCTTTTCACGTGGAAGGCCGAGTGGAGGAACAAGAAACCTCTTTATATCGGGACCCCGGGTCCAGTCACAGTCATCATGACCCATAAGAAGTCTCCGGAACCGGAACCCTCTCAGCCCGCTCTCACCCTAAAACCGGAGCCTGAGAAGGACTCCGTCAAAAAGGACTCTCTCAAAAAAGCGAAAAAACGAAAACCAACGAGAAAAAAGGAAACTCCCCTGGAGCCAAAGAAAAAGCTATACCCTGAACCTAAGACCAGGCCGAAGAGTCTCCCCGCGAAAAAGGAAAATGCCATCTTAACGCCTTCGCATCAAACCACTCCGCCGCCGGAACCCCAACTTGCCCAGTCTTCGCCGCCAGAATCCTTAGTGGAGGAAGAGAGAGGACATTCAAAAGAGCGCATTGACTCAACCGCCTTTACAAAGGGGAAGGACCCGGGACCTATCAGCCTGCCCGTGACGAAAGCGATTCCCCGTTACAAGACAAACCCGCTGCCGGTGTACCCCAGAATGGCAAGGCGGAGAGGCTATGAAGGGACCGTGTTGATGGAGGTGCTGGTCAGTCGGGAAGGCCGGGTGCAGGCCTTGCGCTTACTGGAATCCAGTGGCCACAGTGTTCTGGACCGGGAAGCCATGGCGGCTGTTCAGGGGTGGGTTTTTGAACCCGGCCGCAGGGGGGCGGGAAGGGTGGAGATGTGGGTGAAAGTGCCTGTGCGATTTAAATTGAGATAAATTCTGGCCTATCCGTTTATCTGCAGAGAAATCCCAGAGGGCAATTCTTCCCCCTTCCAGCCTTACACCCTCAGGGCCCAAGGCAAGGAGATCTCATGAAGCGGCTTAAGGCCTAAGGCGCAAGGCGCACGGAAGCTTCAGTTGTCGGAGATCGATTTGCCTTACGCCTTACTCCTTGTGTCTTGTGTCTTATATCATTCAGCTACCCCTTCTTCTTGAAAAACCCCCTTATACCCTTGTTCCCTTTCATCTCCTTCAGGGACGGCGACAAGATATCACAGTTGAGCCTTACCAGGGCCGTTTGAGCAAAAGCATCCAGCAGGACAAAAAGATACCCTAGATCTGTCCTTCGCACATATATCCTGCTGTTTTCAAAAATAAGATCCGCCTCCTTGATTCGACCCATGGCCTCGATCACCTGGGGCCACAATTCCGAGTGCTGCGGCTCAGCGACAGGACCGGGAAGAAACTCCCTCAATAGAGGCTCGCCCTCAAAGGAGAAAAGCATGACTCCCCAGACATCATCAAGATTCAGAATATCAGCAAACAGAGCTTTCATGGTCCCTTCTTATCCGGTTTACTCAGTGAACCGTTCATCTAGCCGCTCAAAATTTGCAGGATCCTATCTCGGGGACACTTCCGATTCACCGAAACGACTGCGGTCTCCTTGCGGGGAACGAGGATATAGTCCTGATTCTCCCCGACATCCACATACCCGACTTTCAAGGATCCAATCTCGAAGAGAGAACCGATCCTTGCCAATTCTTTCACCAGGCCGTTCCATGAATCGTCCTTGTAAATGTCTTCAACGCCTGGTTTACCTGCCAATTGCTTTTCTATGACGGCACCAATGCCATCGATGATCGAGCCGACCTCTTGACTGCTTTCAACCCGCGTCCCGGAAATTTCATCCAACGATATGGCACAGGTTTCCGCATGGGAGATCTCATCCTTGACCCGCATTGCATCCATGAGAATAGCTTGAAGCTCTCTTTTTATCTTTCTCTTCCTGTGAGCGCACGTGTTTTGAATGGAAAGGGTCACTTCGTCCCAGGAAAAAATTTCATAGGCAGCGTTTTCACCCCTCAGACCATTCACCCGCGCATCCAGCAATGTACCCTCCAGAAAGAAGAGAACTCCCTGCCTGCCTGAGGATTTTTCAACAATGCGAATGGTGCAGGTCCTCTGTTCCATCTCGATGAGCTGCAAGAACATGCCGGATGAGGAAACATTGTGCAACGTTCCCCCTTCTGATTCTTTTCTGAGAGCCTCCATGATTTTCCGAGCCAAATCTTCAATCATAAAGGGCTTCCCTATGAATCCCACGGCCCCGCCTTCACGAGCAAGCCTTGCCGCGTTGGAGTTGGTGTAGGCCGTGATGATGATGACGGGTATTTCGGGGTAGTATTTCATGATATGGGCCAGCAGGCCCAGGCCGTCCACTTGAGGCATCTTCAGGTCAGAAACCACAACGGAGACCGTCCGTTTTTTGAGCTCCTCCATAGCTACGAGACCGTCCGGGGCTGTGATAACCGAGAAGAGCTCACGATACTTCTTTAAGCCTTCCCTCAGGGTGAAAAGCATCTCCTCATTGTCGTCTACAATCAGAACCTTTTTGATCATCGAATCTCTCCAAGAGATACTAAGAAAACCATGTCATAGCTTGCGTTAGGCAGCCCACTTGTCAGCCCCACCTTACGGGGAGGGCAAGTTGGGGGAGCTGTTCCCTTGGATCTTTCCCTTGGATCTGAGAAGACCGGGGCGAACAACATTCTGATCTTCATACTGTCTCTAAGCTGTTATGCCGGGTCGTCGGGATCACAAAGAAATGCCCAGGCCAGCGATTTCTCGGGCGTATTTTTCTGACCAAGGTCCGAGCGTCTCCTTAAGCTGCGGCATTGTCCCCATTTGACCGGCCAGTTCCATGATCGATTCCACCAGCCCTCTGGCCAGTTCTTTGTCACTGGCCGATCCGGCATAGGAAAGCTTCCGGTTGGAATACGTCAACTCAGCAGCAAAAGGATCCAGGAAAGGATACTTGTCCACCTTTTCAAGAAATTTCTTTTTCAGAAGGGTATCAAAATCCGTCTTGACCTTCTTGTTGGATGTCAGCACCTGCTCAAAAGTTCCCAAAAGCTCTTCCAGAAAGGTCAAGACCGCAAGAGGGGCTTCGGCCTCCGCCTTGTCCGGAGCTCTTGGCACCGGTTGCGCCGATTGGGAAATCCTTCGCACATTACACAGACCGCCCAAGGCTTTTGTCTTCCCAATGAGACTATCATGGCTTCTCTCTGAAGAGAGGTTGCTCGACTCGGTCCACGAATAAGAACCTCCTATTATCTTCCCATCCTGAAAAAACATAAAACCGCCTTCCTCGCCTTGCCCGATGGACACTTCAATAACACCGGTGAGATTCTCGGCAACCATCTTATTGATGAGTCCTTGGAGATCTGTAAATTCCGTGCTCAGATCATTATGAAGAACCTCAGCGCCGGGCATGTTGGCCCAGAAATAGATCTTGTCATTGTCAATCCGGTACACACTGACCTTAAATTTGTGCTTACCCGCCGCTTCGATAATCGAGTCTAAGGACGCCTCTCCGATGATTTCTCCATGACCATCCCGAAAAACAGCTTGGGGAAAATCACCATGGTGCACCTCGGTCAAAGAAGGGTCGATGAGCTTCTCTTCTCATCGGCGCCGTCGCAAGCGTTCGATGGACAAACGGATACTGTCCTGCATCCGGGCTATCGCCTCTCCTAGGGCCCCGAGCTCGTCCTTGGATGTCGTTTTGATTTCCGCGTCCATGTCCCCGACACTTATTCGCTCTGCAATTTCCGTCAGGGATTTGATTCTCTTGGTTAGGGAGTGACCATAGAAGGCAACGACAAAGGCCACCAGCAAGAGGGCACCACCCAGTATCCCGAAAACTGCATTTCGCGTGTCCAAAGTCATTTCATTGGCACGCGCTTCCATAGTCTTTACCGGTCTGGTGAATTCATCCAGGTAGGTGGTCGCAGCCACATAGTAGGGTGTGCCTTTTACAGGAGTGCAAACCATGAACTTGTCGCGAAAGGCTCCGTCCTTGTCCTGCCATGTATAGTACCCTTTTGATTCTTTTCCGTCCTTCCCGTTGCTGAAAACGCGCCAAAATCCCGGAAAGGCTTTGCCCATGGGTTTTCGCAAGGTGCTCATGTCGAGACCTACGATTTTAGGATTCACATGCGCCCAGTTGCGCCAGATGCCCTTTTCATTAGGCACGGCGTGTAGCGCTGTGTAGCCTGTCAATCCAACCTTTTGAACGGCCAGTTTCTTAAATTCCGGGTCCGTATCAAAATCCTCCTTCTTCAAATCTAGACGGCTCATAAGATAAAGCTGGACCTGTGCAGCCACAGACCGCGCGGTTTCGGCAATGATCTGCTCTCCCAGGTTGGTCACCACCCGC
>JARRRH010000104.1:0-16759 GCA_037380925.1 Deltaproteobacteria bacterium
CCTGTGTAAACCACTTCATAGCCCGCATCGCGAAAGGCCCTCGCAATCACCCTGGCCCCCCGGTCATGGCCATCCAGTCCAGGTTTTGCCACCATCACCCTCAGTCTGCGTTCTTTCACCCTGCTCGATTCCTCTCTGCCTTTCAAAAAGCTAAGACCTCATTCCTCCCTCTAATAGATGCCCGGGTCACGATATACCCCGAATAGGGATCGGAATACGTCACACATTTCCTGAAGCGTTACATAGGCTTTGGCCGCCTCGACAATATAAGGCATGACATTCTCATTTCCTGCGCATGCTTCTCCGAGTTTATCCAGACATGCCCTTGCCTTCTTGTTGTCCCGTTCGTTCTTAACGCGATGCGTCTTTTCTATTTGGAGTTTTTCGAGGGCTTCGTTGATCTCAAGGAGTTCTACGGGCAGGGCCTCATCTGTAATATACTTATTCACGCCCACCACAACTCTCTGGCCCTCATCAATCTGTTTCTGGTAATGATACGCAGAGTCCGCGATCTCCTTTTGGGGAAAGTTTTTCTCAATGGCGTTCAACATCCCACCCATTTCATCTATCCGCTGAATGATACCGAAGGCTTCCTCCTCCATCCGGTTCGTCAGAGCCTCCACAAAATAGGACCCACCCAGAGGGTCTATGGTGTTGGCGGTTCCCGATTCTTCGGCAATGATCTGCTGGGTCCTGAGCGCAATGGTGGCCGCCTCCTCTGTGGGAAGGGCCAGGACTTCGTCCAGCGAATTCGTGTGAAGGGACTGGGTCCCGCCCAACACGGCGGCCAGAGCCTCTAAAGCCGTTCTTACGATATTATTGTAAGGCTGCTGCGCTGTAAGCGAACATCCCGCCGTCTGCGTGTGGAATCGCAGCCACCACGACCTTGGGTCCTTTGCATGAAATCTTTCCGTCATGATCTTTGCCCACATGCGCCTGGCCGCCCTGAATTTGGCGACCTCTTCAAAGAAATCGAGATGAGAATTGAAGAAGAAGGAAAAGCGCGGAGCAAACTCATCCACATTCAATCCTCGCTCAACAGCCGCCTGCGTGTAAGCAATACCGTCCGCCAAGGTGAAGGCCAGTTCCTGAACGGCTGTTGAGCCCGCTTCCCGGATGTGGTAGCCGCTGATACTGATGGTGTTCCACCGGGGCACCTCACGGGTTCCGAATTCCACCGTGTCCGTGATGAGTCGCATGGACGGTTTGGGCGGGCACATGAAGGTTTTCTGGGCAATGAATTCCTTGAGCATGTCATTCTGAATGGTGCCGCCGATAATTCTTCTGTCTATCCCCCGTTTTTCCGCCATGGCGATATACATGCCCCAGATCACAGGAGCAGGCGGGTTGATGGTCATGGATGTGGTGATCCGATCAATGGGAAGGCCTGCGAACAGGTCCTCGATGTCCTTCAGGGTGTCAATGGCAACGCCGCATTTCCCGCATTCCCCCCTTGACCTCGGAGAATCCGAATCATACCCCATGAGTGTGGGCATGTCGAAAGCGGTGGAAAGCCCTGTCTGTCCTTGCTTCACCAGCATGTGAAAACGCCGGTTGGTGTCTTCAGCCGTACCCAAGCCTGCAAACATGCGCATGGTCCACAAGCGTCCCCGGTACATGGAGGGCTGGACTCCCCTCGTAAAAGGATGTTGCCCGGGAAAGCCGATGTCTCTCATAAAGTCCTGCCCCTTCACATCCACCGGCGTGTAGATCCGTTCTATTTCCTTGTCCGAGACCGTTGAAAAGCGCTCAAGACGTTCAGGATGCTCGGAGAAGATCTCGTCAAGCTTCTTCGACCATTTTTTGTAAGCGTCGTGGATTTCATCCATGATCTTTTTATTGTAGGTCAAAGACATGACACACCCCCTTTAAACAATAAAGGAGCTAGAATGTTCCATGTTTTCTCTTTAAAACTTCCCTAGCAAGGCACTGGCTATAGTGTTCTTCTGGATTTCTCGGGTTCCTTCATAGATTTCCATAATCTTGGCATCTCTGTAAAATCGCTCAACCTCGTACTCGAGCATGTAGCCGTAACCGCCGTGCAACTGAATCGCCTCGTCGGCCACTTCAACAGCCGTGCGGCCTGCATACATTTTGGCTATGGAGGTCAATTTGGGATCGATATTTCCCTGATCGTAATTCCACGCCGCTCTGTAAACGATGAGCTTGGCCGTCTCTATCTTTGTAATCATATCAGCCAATTTGTGCTGTGTCACCTGAAACTGGGCCAACTTCTTGCCGAATTGCTCACGCTGCTTGGCGTAGGCCAGGGCCCGATCAAAGGCGCCCTCCGCAATCCCAAGAGCTTGAGCGGCAATCTCGACACGGCTTTCATCGAAAAATTCCAGAACCTGGTAAAACCCTCGGTTTTCCTTGCCCACCAGGTGAGAGACGGGCGCCCTCACGTTGTTGAAGGAGAGTTCTCCTGTGGAGGTCATCTTGATGCCCATTTTTTCCCCAACATCCGTGGTGGAGAACCCCGGCGTGTCCCGTTCAACAAGAATGACGGACTGACCCCGATACGGGGGTTTTGCTTCTCCGTCAGTCTGGCAGAGCACCAGGACGTAATTGCTTATGGTTCCATTGGTGATAAAGGTCTTCACCCCGTTTATAACAAAGTCACCCCCTTCCTTTACAGCACTTGTATTCATTAGGGTGATGTCGCTTCCATGGTCCGGCTCCGTGAATCCCCCGCTGCTCAAAGCTTCGCCTTTGGTGACAGGGATCAGGTATTTGTCTTTCTGCTCATCCGTCCCAAACCGCAGTATGATCTCCGAGGCGAAGTCGGCAAGGCTCACTGCAATGCCTATGCTCGAATCTTGTCGGCAAAAGGCCTCCACCACGAGGGTGTTCTCCAGGATACCATAATCCTGACCCCCGTACTTTTCCGGAAAATGAATTCCCAAAAATCCAAGATCGCAGGCCTTCTTCCATATCGATCTCGGAAAGGTGTGTGTTCTTTCATGTTCCAGGGCTATCTCCTTGTCGAATTCGCCTTTGGCAAACTCCTGCGCTGCCTTCAAGATCTCTTCCTGCTCTTTATTCAACTTGAAATCCATTGTTGAACCTCGTCAAACAAGCTCACCCTTCAGTTCCGGCTTTCTTTTTTCCAGAAACGCGGTCATGCCCTCCTTGGCATCGGGACTGTCGAAACAAAGCCCGAAGGCGTCCACCTCCATGAGGCATCCTTTGTGAAGGTCTTCGTTGAAACCCCGGTCAATGCAATATTTCACCGCTCTCAAAGACACTCTCCCCTTTGATGCGATGAGGCGGGCCGTTTTCATGGTCTCCTCCCACAGCCGGGCCTGGGGAAAAACCTTGTTCACCAGACCTGAGGCTTGCGCCTCTTGGGCGCTGATCATCACACCGCTCATGCACAGTTCTTTGGCCATGCCCTTGCCCACGAGCCGAGAAAGGCGCTGTGTTCCCCCGAAGCCCGGTATAATGCCCAAGTTGATCTCCGGCTGACCGAACTTGGCATTCTCTGAAGCATAGATAAAGTCACATGCCAGGGCAATTTCTGTCCCGCCGCCTAGGGCGTATCCGTTCACGGAGGCGATTATCGGGATGGGGAGTTCCTCTAGTCGAAACATAAGATTGTGTCCTTGCTGCGACCACTTTCTGGCCTCCAAGGGTGAAAGGTGGGCCATGAACCCGATGTCCGCTCCGGCCACAAAAGCCTTCTCCCCTTCCCCGGTGAAAACAAGAACCCTCACGGAAGGCTCTTTTTCAATGTCATCCAAAGCACGGTTGACTTCCGAAAGCACAAGCGGATTAATCGCATTCAGTGCCTTCGGTCTGTTGAATTTTATGATCGCCACATCGCCGTCTTTTTCAAAAAGAATCGTCTCGTAAGTCATCATTCACTCCTTTTTCAGGCACCGCCCACCACCGGCGCCCCCGTTTGTGTGCCATTGGAGCCCGCCGCGGAAACCTGCAAGTATTCCGGCTGAAGCAAATCAACGTGAAGCAACGCTTACACTTTCTCCAGCACTGTGGCCATACCCTGCCCTCCGCCGATACAAAGGGTGGCAAGACCCAGGGCATGGTCGTCTTTTATCATTTGGCCCATGAGGGTTACGATGATGCGAGCGCCTGTACATCCGATCGGATGGCCGATAGAAATACCGCTTCCAAGAAGATTGGTCTTTTCGAGGCTGAGTTTCAATTCCTTCATGCACGCGATCGCCTGAGAAGCGAAAGCTTCATTGAGCTCGATCACCCCGAAATCATCAACCGAGAGTTTTTCCTTGTCCAAAACCTTCCTCACCGCCGGAATCGGTCCAAGCCCCATAAAGGCGGGATCCACACCACCGGAAGCATACGCTCTTATTTTTACCAGCGGCTTCAGACCCAAATCCTTCGCTCTATCTACGGACATGAGCAGCACGGCGGCGGCAGCGTCATTGATGCCCGATGCATTGCCCGCCGTCACCGTTCCGTCCTTTCTGAAAGCAGGGCGGAGTTTCGCCATCTTTTCAACACTCGTATCCATAGGCCGCTCGTCGGTGTCGAAAACCAGGGGATCCCCTTTCCTTTGAGGGATTTTCACGGCAATGATCTCATCCTTGCAAACGCCCTCAGCAATGGCCTGCCTCGCCCTTGCATGGCTGAGCGCACCCAGTTCATCCTGCTCTTCTCTGGAAATCCCATAATTCTCGGCAATGTTCTCCGCTGTGATACCCATATGGTACCCGTAGAAAATCTCAAACAACCCGTCAAAGACCATGAGATCCACCAAATCCGTGTTGTTCATCCGGGCGCCCCAACGAGCCGCGGGGAGTGCATAAGGGATGAGACTCATATTTTCCATGCCCCCTGCAAGAACGATATCCGCCTCTCCGTATCGAATCGCCTGCGCACCCAAAGTGACGGCTTTCATCCCCGAAGCGCAGACCTTATTCACTGTGAAAGCGTTTGTCTCCTTGGGTATGCCCGCCCTGATCGAGGCTTGTCTTGCCACGTTCTGGCCCTGGCCTGCACCGACCACATTTCCCATAATCACTTCGTCGATCTGTACGGATTGAAGCGAATCATCATAGTCATAAGCCTGTTTCTCCAAGTCCACCATCCCTTTGTCCTTGAAGATATCCGGGGCAAATCGGGTCAGGCCTTCCTTAGCGACCGGCCTTAGGCCTGCTTTTTTCAGGGTTTCCTTTAGTACGAGTGCGCCCAATTCAACAACAGGCGTCGTCTTCAAGCTACCACCGAACGCCCCCACTGGGGTTCTGATTCCAGACACGATCACCACGTGTCTCATAATCTCATCTCCTTTGCTTTTCCTAGTCTTTGGCCCATTCCTTCCGATCCTGCTCTTCCGCCAGCCCGGTCAGCATAACCGCCTGTTTCACGACTCACTCATTGTAAACCACAAGGGTCACTGCCTCGCCACCACCAAGACAAAGCGTGGCCTGGCCGATTTCCGCGCCCCTGTCCTTCATGGCGTATATCAGGGTTGTCAACACCCGTGCCCCGCTTGCACCGATAGGGTGCCCTAAGGCGACAGCCCCGCCGTGAACATTCACCTTTACATGGTACAATTGGAGTTCTCTGTTAACGGCAACCGAGGAGGCACTGAATGCCTCATTGATTTCGTGCAAATCAACATCCTCCGCCTTTAGCCCCGCCTTGCCCAGGACTTTGGGAATGGAGTAAATGGGTGCCACCAAGACATATTTCATATCTATTCCGGACGCCCCTTGAGCGCCCACCCGTACCAGTGGTTTACACCCGAGCTCATTTGCCTTCTCTCTGGACATGACCACCAGAGCCGACGCCCCATCGCTGATTTTGGAAGCATTCCCGGCTGTTACAAGACCGTCTCTCTTGAACGCCGGCCTTAGTTTTTCCAAAGCCTCTGCGCTGGTCTTAGGCGGCCTCATGGGGATCTCATCGGTCTCAAAAATTTTAGACTCCCCCTTTCTGGCTGGAACTTCCACAGCGACGATCTCCTGCCTGAACTTCCCCTCTTCGATCGCCTTCCAGGCTTTCTGATAGGAGTTCAAGGCAAACCCGTCCATATCCTTGCGAGTGACATCGTATTTTTCAGCGACCAGCTCAGCACTCATGCCCATGTGAAAGTCGTTCACATGATCCCACAATCCATCATGAACCATACCGTCTAAAACCGGAGAGTTGTTCATTCGGCAACCGGTTCGAATTTTCTCCATCATGTACGGGCAGAGATTCATATTCTCCTGGCCGCCCGCCACTACCACATCAGCATCCCCGCACTGGATGGCTTGAGCGGCCAGCATCACAGCTTTCAAGCCGGAACCGCAAACCTTGTTCACCGTAATGGCACCTGTCTCCCATGGAAGTCCGGCCCGCACCATGGACTGCCGTGCAGGATTCTGCCCCAATCCGTGGGGCAGGACACTGCCCATGATGACCTCATCCACGTCCTCTTCCCTAATCCCGGCCCTTCTTACAGCCTCCTTGATCACCAAGGCGCCAAGATCCGTAGCGGATACGGTGCTCAAGGAGCCGGCAAAATCTCCTATGGCGGTGCGGCACGCGCTTACAACAATAACGTCTCTCATCTTAGGTCCTTCCTTTCACCCTGTCTCGCTGTAACCCGTCACATTGCCTTAACCATCATCTCTACAACGCAAGGAGTCCACTACACTTCAGGGACACGGCTTTAAGGGGGTTCGGGGCAGTGTGGACGGGGTTCATTGCTAAAAGCCTGATCATCATTGAATGGGGATCTTGTCGGGTGGAAATATATAAAGAGACCCCTTTTCAAGTCAAGCCTGAATTTTCCTTGACACCTCATACGGGGGATCGATAATTTATGTCCTTAGAACCAACTGGCATCTGCCCTCCCGTGGTTCCCCGGTGGGCTCTCGGCACAAGAGAGCTTGAGGCGCGCGATGTGGAAAACCCGTGAATCGCTCATAGATACCTTGCGAAACGAATCCTGGGCCCAGGAATGCGCTAAGGAGGACTTTTGGAAAAACCTGGCCGATCGGATCGCTGACGATATCTTGCCGGATTTCCTCGCTGATGTGGCTGATCAGGTTGATGAAATCATTGAAATCGACCCTGACCTTTCCGAGCCTAGGATTTTTGCGATGGTGACCCGATACATGGTGGAGTTTCTGGACGCCCAGTCCGCCTCTGTGCGAATTTATGATCCCAGTACTGAGCAGATGCTTTGCTTTGGTTCCTACCCCTCGGACGAAGAGACCCGCACCACTTATATTCCCCTGGAAAACACCATTGCCGGAAAAGTGGTCAAGACAGATTCAGATGGCGGAACTCATGGCACGCAGGCTGAGCTATGTGATCGCCAGGAAGAAAATCCTTGCCATGTATCGGCTCAACGAAAAAAAGGAGGCCATCGTCCAGCAGATTTTTCTAAAGTTGGGTTCTCGAGGCGGGGTAAAGATGAAGGATGTGTTCAATAGGGTGATTCCCGAGCTCGCGGACATCATCAACGTTCAGAGCTGTGCCCTTTTCTCTGTATCGGAGAATTTTGAACACGTGGTTCTGGAAGCCGGGTATCCGGATTACCCCGGGTACCATGGCATCGGAAAGCATTTTTCCATCAGCAGTGAACCGGCTTTCGAGGTCATATTGAGAAGGCGAAGCTATGACGAGACCTCGCCCTACGAAGTGGTCACACCGTCCTATGTGCTGGTTGTGGATCCCCAGAAAAGTGGTTATTTGTCCAAGGGCTTGAAGAAATTTGCGGCAGACCACAATATCAATTCCATTCTCTATGTGCCCTTGAACACGGACGAAGAGTTCACCCATTTCATGACCTTTGATGCCCTGGATCAAAGAAAACGATATGCAGAAGACGAAATAGAGATTTTCCTTTTTCTCGGCCGAGAATTGGTAAAGGCCCAAAGAATGGAAGTCCTTGACGACATTCTCCATGATTTCAAGAACCCGGCCATCGCAACGGCAGGTTTTGCCCGCCGGCTCAAGAACCTGCTCGAACAGGACGACATCCGAAAAGACCATCCCACTGTTAAGAAATACCTGGATATTCTGCTGGAAGAGACAAGCCGCATGCAAGAGATGGCCATGAGCTTATACCAAGTGGGTGAGGAACAGCGGGTCAACCTGAGTGACATTGTCAAAAACCGGTTTGAGATCAACAGGGAAGCCATCAAGGAGATGTTGAAACAGAATGTCCATCTCCAAGAAGGCCCCTTCGAAACAAACCTCTCTGTGGAGTGCTACCCTTTGCACCTTGAACGTATCCTGGATAACCTTCTCAACAATGCCACCAAGGCCATTCCGCTGAGCGGCGGAACCCTCGCTGTTCGCACTTACGGGGATGGAAACTGGGCTTGCATTGAAATGACCAACACCGGACTGATCTCTGAGGAAGAACGTTTGAGGCTGATAGAAGGAGAAGGGCGTGGCCGAGGCCTCTACATAACTAACCGCCTTATCCGCTATCTGAGAGGAAAGATCGACATTACGGTCGGCATCAATTCCACATCGGTCGTGGTTCGCTTACCCCTGAGCCCAGAGGAAACGCCCCGAAACTGACGGCTTCGTAAAAAGTCCAAAAAACCCTCCTGCTCACTCCGAAATCTCCATGTCGAACTGAGTGAACTGACCGGTTTTGGCAGACTCCGGCCTTGGCGTGTACTCTTTGGGTTCCTGTCCTTCCCTGAATGCCTGGAAAACGGTTTTCTCTGAGTATGGGCTGGCCAGGAGACCGGTTTTTGCATCAATTTTCGCAAACACCACTCCCTCCGGAACCTGGAAGTCCTCTACGGGTTCGTCTTTCAGTACCTCGGACATGAAATACAGCCATATAGGGCTTGCCGCCCGCGAGCCGGTCTCCCCTTTGCCCATAGGTCTCCTGTCATCGTACCCAACCCACACTCCGGCGACCAGTCTGGGAGTAAACCCGATGAACCACGCATCCCGAAGATCGTTTGTGGTCCCTGTTTTTCCAGCTGCCGGCCGCTTCAACGCCCTCACCCTCCAACCGGTCCCCTCTTTGATCACAGACTTCAGCAAATCGGTCATGACAGCAGCGGTTTCTTCAGAAATGGAATCCGCCAGGAAAGCCTGGTTTTCCTCGACAATGCGTCCGTTCCGGTCTTCGATCCTATAGATGTAAACGGGTTCGACCCTTTTACCCCGGTTGGCAAAAACCAGGTACGCCTTGGTGATCTCTTCCAGGGAAAGGCCCGAAGAACCCAAAGCCAGCGACAGATCCGGACTCAAGTCGGATTCAATGCCCACTCTGTTTGCATACTCTATGGCGTAAGGCACACCGATTTGCTTCAGGATCTTCACCGTGATCACGTTTCTCGAGTAGATGAGGGCTGATCGAAACAGGGTGGGCCCATAGAATTTTTCCTTGTAGTTTTTCGGCCTCCAGATGTCTTCCTCCGGGTTCATGGTAGAAACGTAGGGTGCATCCAAAATAACCGTCGCGGGATTCATCCCCCAATCGAGTGCTGCAGCATAAATGATGGGCTTAAAGGCCGAACCGGGTTGACGTCTAGCCTGAATCGCTCTGTTAAACTGGCTCAGTTTGAAATCCCGGCCCCCCACCATGGCTCTAGCCCTCCCGTTGTGAGACTCCATGCAGTAGAGCGCTCCCTGAACTTGCGGGGTTTGCTCCAGGGAAAGTTGCCATGGATTGGGCAGGGCTGCCGTTTCCCGGATCCGAACCAGAATCGCATCCCCGGCCCGGAGCACATCACTGGCCCGTTTCGCCTCCGCGGCATAGTAGGGCACTTCCGGGTCCGGCTTGCGCGCCCATTTCATTTCTGAGAGGGGCAGAATCCCCCGCGCCTCTCCGAGGCTGACAACGACTTGCTCTTTCTTGTCGTCCACCTCTTCTACGAGCCCTTGGACCACGTCCCCCACCTTGGGCGGATTCTTCTCGAATCGCGATTGCACCTCCAGCTTGAAGGCCTGTGTTTCTTCCGCTCTCAGATGTTTGACAGGTCCTCTGTAGCCCTCCCTTTTGTCCAATTCCAGCAACCCCTTCCTCAGCGCCTCTTGAGCCGCGACCTGCATGCCCACATTCACGGTAGTGTAAACTTTGAGGCCACCCCTGTATAGAAGTTCGCGGCCATACTTCTCCTCCAAGTACCGGCGAACGTGCTCTGCAAAATAGGGGGCGGTGTAAAAAGGGTTTTCAGGATCCTTGCTCACCGAAATCTCGGCCGTCAAGGCCTCTTGTTCCTGCTCGTGGGAGATGTAGCCTTCTTCCCGCATTCTTTCCAGCACGTACTTCTGTCTCGCCTTGGCCCGGTCGAAATGGGAAACAAGGGAGTATTTGCTCGGCGCTTGCGTCATTCCCGCAAGCATAGCACACTCTGCAAGATTGATTTCCGAGGCCCTCTTGCCGAAATAGGTTCGTGCCGCAGCCTCCACTCCATAAGCGCCGTGGCCGAGATAGATTTGGTTCAAGTAAAGATAAAGAATACGCTCTTTGGAGAACGCTTTTTCGATCTGCAGGGAGAGGGTTGCCTCTCGCACCTTTCGCCTGTAAGTTTTTTCCGGGTTCTTCAGAAGAAGGGATTTGGTCACCTGTTGGGTGATGGTACTGCCGCCCTGTTCTATCCTTCCCGCCATTATGTTCTTGATGATAGCCCTTGCAATGCTGGGGACGTCCACGCCTTCGTGCTCGTAAAACCTGGCATCTTCTGCGGCAATAAAGGCGTGGATCAAATCGCGCGGAACCTCTTCCAAGGGAATGAGTAAATTTCCGTGATGATGGGGGGATTGTATTCTCTGAGTGAGCCTATGTAAGGGAGGTTGCTCGACCACACATACCACAGCACCCCGGCCCCTGCGGCCGCCACAACAGCAAGGAGGACAAAGGACCAGACGGCAAATTTCAAAAGCTTTCTCACCTGATAACTCTCCGGTCAAGACTTCTATATTGAATGGCCTCAGCCACATGCGCCGACTTTATGTCGGTGCATCCTTCAAGGTCGGCGATGGTCCGTGCGATCTTGAGTACCCGGCTGTGGGCTCTTGCGCTGAGACCGAATTTTTCCATGGCTTTTTCCAGGATGTCACTGGACTCCGAGTCGAGAGGGCAAAACTTCCGGATCTGTCGGGTGTTCATATTGGCATTGCTGTAAATTTTCATTCTCCCAAATCGTTTGGACTGAATCGCCCGTGCTTTCTTGACCCGCTTCAAAATGTCCGATGATCCTCTCCCGGTTTCCGCCCCTTTGAGGTCCTTGAACTGGACGGGCGGAACCTCCATGTGAATGTCGATGCGGTCCATGAGGGGGCCGGATATCTTTGATCGATATCGCTGAATTTGCAGATACGTGCAAGTGCATTCTCTTTTTGGATCTCCAAGGAACCCGCAGGGACAGGGATTCATGGCACCCACAAGCATAAAATTGGATGGGTAGGTGACAGACGAGCTCGCCCTGGAAATAGTCACATATCCCTCTTCCATCGGTTGCCTGAGAACTTCAGTGGATTCCATTATCGACACCATCCGCCGCATCCATTACGAAATGAACATCACCGTGATGGTCATTGAGCACGTCATATGCTTCCTCGAAAGACAGCTCCGGAAGGATGGTATTCAGACGTCTTGCGAGCATGGTTTTACCGGCGCCCGGGGGCCCGATCATAATCATATTGTGCCCGCCCGCTGCAGCGATTTCCATGGCTCGTTTAACGTTTTCCTGCCCCCTGACGTCGCTGAAATCCGTATCAAAGGAGGGCTTTTTAAAAAACTCCCGGGTATGCATTTCAAAAGGCGCAATAGAGCCAAAGCCGGAAAGGGCCTCTACGAGCTGGGACAGAGTCTCCACCGGATAAACATCAATGCCTTCCACCACCGCAGCTTCCCCCCTGTTTTCCGTGGGAACATAAACCCCCTGCAGCCCCATCTGCTTGGCCATCATGGCGATGGGAAGGGCCCCCTTTACGGGGCGAATGAGGCCGTCAAGCGAGAGCTCTCCCAAAAAGAGATGCTGCCCATAGGAGGCTTGCGGTAAAATTCCCGTGGCAGCCAGAATGCCCAGAGCCATGGGAAGATCAAAGGCGGATCCTTCCTTCTTAATGTCCGCAGGGGCGAGATTCACGGTGATTCGGTCTGAGGGGAAATGATATCCGGAGTTCTTGATGGACGCCTTGACCCTCTCCTTGCTTTCACGCACGGCGCCCTCCGGAAGACCCACTGTGGAGAAGCTCGGAAGACCTTGGGAGATGTCCACTTCAACTTCTACAACATACGCGTCGATCCCGATCACTGCGCTGCTCAGCACCTTCGCCAACATTGAAAAAGTATCTCCGAATTTCAGTGGCCCATGTCAATGTACTGGGGCGTGGGCCTGTCAGAAAAGTTCAAGGACTTGATTCCCTTTCGGAAATGTCTAAGATTTTTGTGTAGGGATTTTTTCCGAAAAAGGCTCTTCATCCGGACTCTTGGCCTATGGCAAGAGGTATTTTATTATTGCGTTAGCTGAAAATCAACAGATTCGCGCGGAGAGGCTTCGGTTCATGGTTATTAATGTCCTTTACAACTAGCATCGAGGGTGCTATAAAGTAAAGTTTATTTGAATTCGTAAATCCAGATTCCCCATTTGTGGGTCTTTAATGCGAGGAGAAGATCATGGCAAGAATTACTGTAGAGGACTGCCTTAAGAATGTAAATAACCGGTTTGCGCTGATTCACATGGCGGCAAAGCGGGTTCGACATTTGAGGAAAGGGGCGGAGCCCACGATTCATTCCAAAAACAAGGATATCGTGGTTGCGCTTCGGGAAATTGCAGCGGGACACGTAATCGAATCCGAGAAAACAGAACAAGACACATTGCTTGAAGCCAATGACCAGGCCCTTCTTGCGGAAGAGACCCAGGACGCGGATCAGGAGGCGCAAAAGGAGGAAGAAGGGGCTTCAGAGAGCAGTTGAGATGTACAAGAGAGATTACTATGAAATACTCGGCGTTCCTCGCGATGCCGAAGCAGAAGAGATTAAACGCGCTTACAGAAAGCTGGCCATGAAGTATCACCCCGACAGAAACCCGGGGGACCGAGAGGCTGAAGAGAGATTCAAAGAATCTGCTGAGGCCTATGAAGTGTTGAGAGACGAAGAGAAAAGGCAAATTTACGATCGATTCGGCCACGAGGGGCTTGCCGGTACAGGTTTCAGAGGGTTTACCGGCTTTGAGGACATCTTCAGCGCCTTTGGGGATATCTTCGAGGGGTTTTTTGGTTTCGGAACCAGGACCGGCAGAGGAACAAGAGCCAGACCGGGACAGAGTTTGAGGTACGACCTGGAACTTACCCTTGAGGAGGCTTTCTACGGAAAGGAGCAGGAGATCACCTTCAAGAAATGGGCCTCATGCGGATCTTGCGGAGGCTCTGGCGTCACGCCGGGCAGCGAACTCCAGCTCTGTGCCACCTGCCAAGGGAGGGGCCAGGTTGTTCGATCTCAAGGATTCTTTCAAATCAGCACCACATGTCCCACCTGTCGCGGCCAAGGCCGTATTATCACCGACCCCTGTGACGAATGCGGCGGGCGGGGCAGGATAAAAATAGACCGCACGATCACGGTAAAAATACCAGCAGGCGTGGATACGGGTTCACAGTTGCGCCTCCAGGGAGAAGGCGAACCCGGCGAGTACGGCGGGCCGCAGGGAGATCTCTTTGTGGTGATTTATGTGAAGGAACATGACTTCTTCAAACGGGAGGGAGATCATCTTCTTTGCGAGGTTCCCATATCATTTGTCCAGGCGGCACTTGGCGGAACGATATCCATTCCCGTTCTGGGCGAAGAGCATTTCCAAGACCTCGACATACCACGCGGCACCCAACCGGGCGAAATCCTGTCCCTTTCCGGTTTCGGAATGCCGAGCCTCCAAGGAAAAAGAAGGGGAGACCTTTTTGTCAAGCTCACGGTCAAGATTCCCAAGAAGCTCACAGCCGAGCAAAAACAACTCTTAGAGGCATTTGCGGCGTCGGAAGGCGTCAAGAACAAGGAAGCAAGGAATTCTAAGACCCTTTGGCGAAAAATTACAAAATCATGAGAGGTAAAATTTAAGGCCATGTTATCAGAGAAAAAATTGCAGTATTTCAGGAAGCTCCTGGACCAAAGGATGGATGAGCTCTTGAATGAGGCAAAAGAAACCGTAACGGGCATGACCAATCACAAGGAAAATTTGCCGGACCCTTCAGACAGGGCCTCCCTCGAATCCGACAGGAATTTCACTTTGAGAATCAGGGACAGGGAAAGAAAATTGATCGGAAAGATCAAAGAAGCTTTGGAAAGAATTGACAACGGCACCTATGGAATCTGTGAAGTTTGCGGTGAAGATATTGGAGAAGCACGGTTGAAAGCAAGGCCGGTGACCACTCTGTGTATAGATTGCAAGAAGAAGCAAGAGATGGAAGAGAAAGTCAAAGGGCTTTAGCGGAAGGGCTCTCTGAGGAAGCGATTCATCCAAGCCGGTGCATGGTCCAGTGCCCGGCTTTTTTCTTTCCGTGATGACGGGGTACGATGAAAGGGTTTCGACCCTAACACTCTTTATTGGGAATATGGTATGATGCGATGCGCTTGGGAGCGAGAAAACATGGCCCTGAGGACCCGGCGTTGATCTGCCCCAAAGAAGCCTTGAGGCGCGAGAGTAATGAAGTGACGAGATTTACGATTTTCGATTAACAATTTCAGATTGAGTCTGGGGGTGCCGGCCCCATTCGTCAATCCACAATCGAAAATCGACAATGGGTGACGCCCCAGAATGGAAAAGGACAAGAAAAGCACAAAGACCGATCCCGCTTCCGAAGTGATGCAAGAAGAGGTCATAACCACCCACATCAACGCTGATTTCGACGCCATGGCCTCCATGGTAGCCGCCAAGAAACTCTACCCGCAAGCTGCTCTTGTTTTTCCCGGCTCTCAGGAGAAGAATTTGCGGAACTTCTTTCTCCATTCCATGTCCTATCTTTTCAACTTCACAAGGGTCAAACATGTTGATTTGGACCGGATAAAACGGCTCATTTTAGTAGACACACGACAGAAGAGCCGGGTTGGAAAATTCGCCCAACTGGCCGGACGGAAAGAGGTGGAAATTCACATTTACGACCACCACCGAGACTCGGATGACGACATTCACGGCCAGCTGGAAATTGTCCGAGAAGTGGGCGCCACATGTTCCATTCTGACGGAAATCATCAGGCAAAAGGGCATCCCCATCACTGCGGATGAGGCCACGATTATGTGTCTGGGCATCCATGAAGACACGAGTTCTTTCACCTTTGCTTCAACCACAGCCGAGGATTACCGGGCCGCAGCGTGGCTCACCGAGCAAGGGGCCAAGGCTAACCTCGTAGCCGACATGCTGACAAGAGAATTCACGGCAGAGCAAGTATGGTTGTTGAGCGACCTGACCAAATCGGCTGTGAAACGGACTATCAACGGCGTGGAGGTGGTCATTGCCTCGGTGACCACAGAAGACTATATTGGAGATTTTGCCGTCCTGGTCCACAAATTCATGGAGATGGAAAATCTCAACGTGATCATCGCCCTAGCCCAGATGGAGGACAAGATATACATGGTCGCCCGCAGCCGAGTCGAGGAAGTCAATGTGGCGGACATTGCCCTGTCCTTCGGCGGGGGCGGACACCCGCAAGCGGCTTCAGCCACGATCAAAAACAAAACCCTGATCCAGGTGGAAAAATCCGTCCAAGCGTTGCTGCGAAGCCGCATTATTCCTAAAAAAACAGCCAGGGACATGATGACGTCGCCTGTCATCCATACCTCTCCTGAAGGGACACTTCAGGAGGCCGCTATTACCATGACCAAATACAATATCAATGTTCTCCTTGTCTTGGATGAAGCGGGCCGTTTACTGGGCTATGTCACCAGGCAAGTCGTAGAAAAGGCGGTTTATTTCGGTCTAGGAGATATCCCCATAAAAGACTACATGACCATTGAATTCTCCACCGTTGGCCCGAATGCCTCCCTCAAGGAAGTTCAAGAACTCATCATTGAAAACAAGCTGAGAATTCTTCCTGTGGTGGAGGACGGAAAAGTGATGGGGGTGATTACAAGAACCGATCTTTTGAACATTTTAGTGGGCGGTCCCGTCATTCCCGATTTTCTTTATGACTCCCATTATGCCCCACACTTCTTTCGAAAGAAGAATATGGCCGCCCTCCTCAAGGAGCGCCTGCCGAGAAGGGTGATTAATCTTTTGAAGGCATTCGGAAACGCGGCGGATATGATGGGCTACCAGGCCTATCTCGTGGGAGGCCTGGTGCGGGATGTCATTCTGAAGCGGGAGAATCTGGACGTAGACATTGTCATTGAGGGCGACGGCATCAAGTTCGCCCAGGAATTCGCAAAGCATCACGAAGTCAAAGTCAGAAGCCATAAGAAATTCGGAACCGTGGTTCTCATTTTTCCGGACGGTTTTAAGGTGGACGTGGCCACGGCCCGAATTGAGACTTACGAATCCCCGGCCGCACCACCCCAAGTGGAGATGAGTTCTCTCAAAATGGATCTTTACAGAAGGGATTTCACCATCAACACCCTGGCTGTAAAACTGAACAAGCGGGATTACGGCATCCTGGTCGATTATTTCGGCGCTCAAAAAGACATAAAAGAAAAGGTCATTCGGGTTCTCCATAATCTCAGCTTTGTGGAAGATCCGACCCGGGTTCTCAGGGCCATCCGGTTCGAACAGCGGTTTGGTTTCAAGATCGGAAAGCTGACCCTTGCCCTCGCGAAAAATGCCGTGGCCATCAACTGCTTCAAGGATCTGTCAGGACGCCGTCTGTTTCTGGAACTCAA
>JARRRH010000105.1:0-12305 GCA_037380925.1 Deltaproteobacteria bacterium
CCAAACTTGGCTGGAAACTTCTCTCCATGCTCAATCGTCGCTTGCACTTCCTCTAAAGAAGCGGCCCGCTCCTCTGAACGAGTTACAGTATAGGCGCGAAAATGATCAGCCATATCCAATTATTCCTCAAAGATTAAAGATTCCTTTATCAGGGTGGAAAACTCAAGGCGATTACTGGAATTGGTGTCGGGACCTTCTCTAAATAGGAATAAGGGCTCTTACCTTTATTAGGCTTTGTTTGTTTTGTCTATTTTTATGGACCTTTGTGTTGAGGAATCAAGAAAAAAGTCAAACAGGCCAACTACTTGCGATCCTCCGTGGCCGCCCACGGCGGGGAACTGAACGGACAGATTCTCCTTTTTTTCGCCTTTGGACCGGTAAAGCACCCTGGATTAAAGTCGAATTCCTGGCCTACCTTGTGACCGCGGCGCAGCCTCCCTTAACCGATACGATCCTCATAACCACTCTTGGGAGATTGGCCATACCATCCTCCTTTCGTCTGTCTCCTCAACTAACGCTCGACTTTTGGATCATGATAATCTAAAGGTTGGGTAACTCACTCAAGTGGATATTCCCCCCACTCTGCTTTGCATCTGAGGGGGTATGATGAAGGAAGGAATGAGACATGGTTCATTTTCCCTGGCAGTATCCTGTGCTGCTTGTGTGCGGGAGCCTGGCGGGTTTTCTCAATGTCATGGCTGGCGGCGGCTCCCTGATCACTCTTCCGCTCCTCATCTTTTTGGGCCTTCCCGCGGCCGTGGCCAACGGGACCAACCGGGTGGCGATCTTCTTCCAGAACATCTTCGCCATAGGCGGCTTTCGCCGGCAGGGGGTCTTTCCCATCCGGCTGGCCCTGCTGTGCACCGTGCCGGCACTGGTGGGGAGCTATTGGGGAGCAAACCTGGCGGTCACCATCGACGATGCCCTGTTCAAGCGGCTGCTGGCCGGAATCATGATCGGGGTCCTGATCTTCACTCTGGTGGACCCGGTGAGGCGTTGGGGGCACCCGGTGGGCGGAATGACGCCGCTGCGCAGGGCGTTTCTTATCCTTGTCTTCTTCGGCGTCGGGGTCTACGGCGGCTTTGTCCAGGCCGGCGTCGGCTTCATCGTCATCTCCGGTCTGCTGGCGTACGGCCTCGACCTAGTGCGCATCAACGCGGTCAAGGTCATCGTCGTCTTCTCCTTCACCCTTATCGCCCTCGGGGTGTTCATCTTTCACGGCGAGATCAACTACGCAATGGGACTGGCACTGGCGGCGGGGAATTCGATCGGCGGCCTGATCGCCACCCGCGTGGCAGTGCGCAAAGGGCACGACTGGATCAAGAAGATGGTCTCGGCAACCGTACTGATCTTCGCGCTGAAGCTGCTGTTCGGTTGAGCTGTTTCGGTGCGTATGTGCGTGGACGGGTCATTGGTTCCAAAGCAACTTGACAAACGAGCTTGATAGAAACACCTGACCTTTATGCCCAGACAACCAGGACTTGACACACCCGGTGCCTTATATCATTTCATTAAGAAGGGCACGAAGAAAGATATATTCAGATGAGCGGATATTCTCTTAAGCCTCCCTTCTACCGGGCAGGAGCTGCGGTTTAAACGTCCAGATATAGACGCCGATCGCCACGACCACCAAGGCGGACGCATAAAAAGGCGCCTCTAGATTGATGCCTTCCGCCAGCAGTCCAAGTAAGACAGGTCCCGAGAGGTTTCCAAGGGTAATGACCATAAACCGGAGTCCCATGATCAATCCGGAATGACCGGAATCCGCCAGGTCGGCGACCATCACCATGGAGAGGGGCTGGGTTAAGCCGAAGCCGAGTCCGAAGACGCACATGGCAAAGGCTGTGGGGAACGAGGAGTGCAGCGCCGGTATCGAACCAACGCCGGCCGCAACGGTCAGTACCGAGAAGGCCATTATATCCTTGCGGCTGAAGAAGCCGAAGATTCTGCCGACGAACGGTCTGACGACCGTCATGGAGCCGGCGAAAAGGGAGATCAGCAGGCCGACGTCGGCTTCCGAAAGCCCACGCTTCAGGAGAAGAACAGGCAAAAAAGACGTGCGGAGGCTCACCGCAAAGATGATAACGAAGGTGAAGGCAAGAACGGCGAGCATGCGTGAGTCGGAAAGAACAGAAACCGCTTGCTTCAAATCCTGAACGATGCTGTATCGATCCGCTTGCCGGCCGTTTGATCCCTGCAGCCCCAGCACGACCAGTCCCATTGCAGAGAACAGGAGAACCCCCAGGAAGGCATCGTAATAGCCGTATCGCGAAGCGACAAGCCCTCCGAGAACGGGCCCGAGGGTCTGACCGACGGCCGCACTGAACGTGAGATACCCGAACGCCCGCTCGCGTCGAAACGGAGAGTCGATGCGGGCAATGTACGCTTGGCTCGAGACGATGTGGAGCTGGAACCCTATTCCCCCCAATATTTGGGAGGCAATCAGAATCATTACGTGATTAGAGTGCAGGAGCAGCAGGGCACTTGCAATGTTGCAGAAGACCCCGAGGGCGATCATGCCCTTTACGCCGGCCCGATCCGTAAAACCGCCGATGGGTACGGCTAGGAAGAAAGAAAGCAGGCTGAATGCGCCGACAATCAGACCGATCACCGCTGGAGAGGCACCCAAGTCGTGGGCCACCAGAGGGATGAGCGGAAAAACCATGCCGTAGCGTATGAAATTGAAAGTAAAAGTGATCAGGATCAAAAATAGGTTTTGCTGCATATATCTCCACGCGGGCTTTTTGCTTCGAAGTATCGATTGTTGCCAAGAAAACATATAAACTACGCAAGTACATCCCGTTTCTCAACAAAAATCCCCCCTTGCGTCTTTTAGGTCCTTTGTCGCCGCCGCGCGATGACAAGAAAACGCCGTTTGCATCCCACCGGGAAATACCGTTTGTCATGTTCTAAAATACGGGATTCACCTGATTGAATCTGAGACCAAATCACGGCCAGACTGGCTCTAATCCTTGAGGACTTGCGAAAAGCCTTCAACGTTGGTGGCGTTGCTTTTCCATTCCCATCCGAAAAGGTGAAAACCGTGCCTCCATAGCGGGGTCCCTGGAACCAATCAAGCCCCCGAATTATGGGATGGTCACGAACGAAAAAAGCGGATAAAAGAGCGCCTGGTTGGAAGATGGGTTCGGTCCATGAGCCTTGTCGAACTGAAAGAGATGGTCTCCGTGGTAGTCTTCATCACTGGGGGAGTGGGGGCGCTACTTCCCTGGGTCCTGGGGGAGGGCGCTCCCGGAGAGCGCTTCATGGAGTGGGGAGACACCTTCGCAGGTGGCGTGCTTGGCGGAGCCGGACTGATCCACCTGTTGAGCGGCGGAGTCGGCGCATTCCGAGCTATCGCGCCCGGTCTGAACTATCCCCTGGCATTCGTATTGGCCGGCGCCGGTTTCCTGCTTATCCTCCTCGTCGAGTCGGTGGTCGTGGCGGATCCGGACCCCATGGTGTCACCACTTCATTGCGGTTCCAGGGGCGCCAGCCACGAGATCGGTCCGCAGTCCCATGCAGCCGAGTCGCATCCTTTCACCTTCATCCTGTTGCTGGTTCTGTCGGTTCACTCGATCATCGTAGGCATGGCGCTCGGCGCCCAGAGTTCTCTGTCCAGGATGCTCATCGTATTCGCGGCCATTATGGCCCACAAGGCGATGGCCGGCTTCGCTCTCGGCGTCAGCTATCGCCGGGCCGGTTCTTCCTTGCGGAGGACCGCTCCAGCGGTGGTTTTCTTCTCCAGCATGACCCCGCTCGGCATCCTGGCGGGCACGACTATCGACTCGCTGGTTTCCTTCAACGGCCGCCAGATGTTCGAGGCAATCTTCGATTCCGTCGGCGCAGGGACGTTCCTGTACATAGCGACCCTGGACATCATCCGGACGGAGTTCGAGCTTCCGGGAGACCAATGGCAGAAGTGGCTGCTGGCCTCTTCGGGGTTCGGCCTGATGGCCCTGCTTGCCCTGTGGATATGATCCGGGAGATATCGATCCATTAGGTTTGGAAGGAGTGAATCTGCAAAGCTATAAAAACAATCAAATTTTCGGAGGTGACATATGAAAAGAACGATTCTCGCAGTGTTGTGTTTGTTCGGTTTTCTCGCAATCGCTTGTCCGGCTGTTGCAGATCGTGATGATTACAGGGGTTATGGTGGATACAGAGAAAGTCCTTACGATCGGCACCGTCACTATGGATACCACGAGCACAGAGGGCATAGGTACCATTATGAAGGTCATTGGAGATCGTGGTATGACTGGGACGACTACGCAAGGCATCAAGCGTGGTACAGGCATGGACACTACTATCGGGAAGACGGACACTTGATGTTCAGGGCTTGCAATCCCGATACCGGTAATTGTTTCTTCTTTTCAATCGGCAGATAGGCCGGCGAGGTTGCTCCTCTGGGGGGTGGTTTTGGACACTTCATGGGAACAAGGAAGGAGGCATTCCAGATGAAAAGCCTATTGGAACAATTTTCCAGTTTTCCTGTTCTTCGAGCACTTTCGCTGATTTCTTTCATGTTGTTGTGGGGCGGATGCGGCGGGTACGAAGAACCGGTTCGGGGACCGGTCTATTTTTATGAAGGCGAAGGTCCTTTCGAAGAGTTCGGAGAGGAAGAAGAAGAGGAAGAGTTCGGCGAAGAGGAAGAGGAGGAAGAGGAAGAAGAGGAGGAAGGCGGAAGATAGAACCAAGGTGAAAGCAAAGGCGGGAAGATTACTCAAGTACTGGAGTGTTCCTTGGAGGCACTTCAGGAATGTCCATGAGAAGCCCCTCTTCGAGATGGTCCAGCATGTTCACGAAGGCATTGATGCAGTGGCAGACGGAGTCGGTTCGAATGTAGCGATTCCTCGCACTCCAGAACACGCCTCCCCGAGCCATTACGGGATTTTTTGCCCCGTCCATGTTTTCATCAGAACAGATGTGCTGAAGAATCCAGAGCGCTCCCCTTACCATCGCGTCCTTGTACTTGCGGCAGTCTTCCATGCCGCGCTCCCTGCACCTGAGATACAGCTCCGACATCACTTCATTGAGCCATCCGTTTCCGCTGGTTGTGCGCGAGCCCTCCCAGCGCCCAAAGCGGTCCATGTCCTCCACGTCCTGTATCTGGTGCCCCGCCAGCGCCCCGCCGTACGTGAATGCGATGTTCTCGAAACGGGCATCACCACTTGCCTCGGAAAAATCAAGCAGGGACCTCACCGCCCACGAGCTTGATACGGGATTCGGCTTCCGGTAGTCGTCACCGACGTAGCCTCTGTTTGGCGGCAAAAGGGCCTCGATGTCGCCGCCGATCTTTCCGGCCCCATGGAGATACACGTGCTCTCCTGTTGCAAGATACATCCGGGAGAGGGCGGAGAGAACCTGACCGGTGTACAGGAAGGAAAATTTTCCCTCGTGGTGCCATCCGCCGTTTTGGTCCTGCCGCAGGGAGGAGGTGACGGTTCCGTTGGGCCGTTGCATGGTCAGGAGCCATTGTGCCGCCATCCTTGCCGATTCAAGGTACCGAGGTTCGCCGGTAAACCTGTACAGCTCAAGAAGCGTGAATATGGTCTTCGCGCTCGTTCCAACGACATACAACCTGTCGGCCTTCCTGGTCCTGATGTCATATGAATAGTGAAAGGCCCCATAGCTTTTGGTCCCCGGCATCTCCTTACTCTGCATGGAGAGGATAAAGTCGCCGCACCGCGAGACCTTTTCCTCTATCCGCGGGTCGGCGTCAATCCTGTAAATCTTAAGGAGAGTGAACACCACCGAGGAGGTGTAGAGGGTATGAAGCCTGGGTTCAAAGGTGTCGGTTTCCGCATAATAGTACTTGTGAACCCCATGCCGTTCATGGTCGATGACCCTAAGCAGATATTCTTTTGCCTGGAGGATCCTTTCACGAAGCAACCGCTTGTCGACCCGGCGCGCTGTGTTCAGGCTCCTGTCAAAGTCGAGGCCCGTTCCCTCCTTTTCCAGGATCGCGTCCCGGGACGTCCGGTTACCGATGACCGCCTTGGCACGGACCGATTTGTCGTTGACCGTCCGACCCGGCCGCTCCAGGTATGATATGGAACAGGCGGAGGCCGTTAAGGACAAAAAGAAGAAGACGGTGAGAAAAAATTCCTGTTTCCCGATGTGCACGAGTGATATCCTGCTCTCAAAAAATGTTCCGTGCAAACGCTTGCCTATCCAAAATAGACTTTTCACCACGGAGGCGCAGAGAACACAGAGAGACCTTTTTGTTTCTCGGGGGACCTGCCCGCCACCTGCCCGCTCATGCCTGAGCTGTTTAAAGCAGAAAACCCTTACCCTCACCCGAGGTGACCGCCCCTGTCTTAGCAACCGAGCATATTTCGCATGGCAGGCGGGTCGCGAGGCGCTCAGGCGAGGCAGGCGGGTATCGCGAAACAAAAACAGCGTCCCTGAAAACTTCTAGGTGTTGATCGGTCACCGACAAATCCATCTGCCGTGCCAAAGCCTTCTGAAATGGGGCTGCAAAAAATGCTTCTCTCATGAATTGGATCTGAGAGGTTTAACTGCCTCGGGCGTATTTATTAAGCTTTGGTTGATTTACTCTCCGTCGCCAGAATGCCCCGTGGCTTGCCACGGGGATGAATGCCGAGGAGAGCCCTCCGAAGCTTTAGCGAAGGAGGGCTGATGGCTATGGAGAGTTCCGCCATCCTTTTCAGGATGCCCCGCGGTACCTTTCACGCAGGATGTTTTTTCATGAGCCTTCCGATCTCCCTCCGAATATTCCTGAATTTTATGCCCGTGCGGCTGACGGCATATAAGCCGATTATCCACAACGGAAATGTGAGCATGATGAAGACTACTGCGGAAAAGCCGGCCGCGTCGGTCTTATCTACGCCGAGGAGAGAAAGGGCAAGAACCGTAAAGAACTGATAGGTCCCGACGTTGGAAGGGGTGTTGGGGAGGAAGGTGCCCAGACGGACAATGAGGTACGCCGCCGTTCCTCCCCATAACGGGAGATCGATCCGATAGGCCCACATCCCCAGCCAGAATGCCATGATCCCGAAAAATAGATAGAGTATGGAGACCAGAAAGGAAAGGTAGAAACGGCGAGTCGCTCCGATCGCTTTCACCCCTTGCACCGTTTTCCCGATCCATGAGCCGACCAGTTGCAACGCCCCCCGCCCCGTCTTGTCGTCCCCAGGATTCGGAACCTCCTCACCTCTGCTTCGGAAAATAAGGTAGGAGAGAAAAAAGACGCCCACAAGCACCACGAAGCCCAGGATTTCCACCCCTTCCATCACGCGTTTCGGCAGGTGAATAAAGATGGCAGTCAATCCGATGCCCACGGCCAGCCATATGCCGTCGAACAATCTTCCGACAATCACGGAGGGGACAACCGAGACGAAATCGACCGAAAGCCATCTGGAAACCAGAAAAATTCGGACGAGCTCGCCGGCGCGCATGGGAATCATTGCGTTGGCGAACAATCCGGCGTAGATGGCCTGGATAGCTTTGGCCAAGGAAATATTTCCCAAGGGGTGCAAAAGAAGCGCCCACTGCACTCCCTGGATGCCGTAACTTAAGATGTCGAATGCGACGGCAAGGACAACCCACCGCCAATTCAGGCCGCCGAGACTTTGCAGGAGCCTCGAAGGGTTTATGTCATAGAAGACCCACGCCAGACAGGCGGCGGCTACCACAAAGACCACGAGCCTTCTGATGAGCCGTTTTTGCACAAGCGAACCGAAGGATGGTTTGGAAAGCCTCATTTTTTGAAAAACTATTGAAGGGGAAATCGGGGGTCAATAGGCTGTTTCCCGTATTTATGCATAAAAGGTGCTGTAGGCGTTCAATTCCCCTTTTACCCCATGGCAGAATTTACCAGGGTACACACCTCCGGTTTCATCTTTGCTGCGAGGAAGCTTCAGTCTCCTGAAATGCTGCAAAAATAGATCCTCAAGACGCCTCTATCCCCTAGCTCGAACAATACCATCTCCTGTTCTCTGCGTCTTCCATGCCCCCTCCCCGGAATAGGGTCCTTTTCCGAAGGAAATAAATGCTCGACCTGATTGAACCGCCGGGCGCCGGCGTGCATACTTATTATTAGATGTCACAATTTGCCAAAAGAGGCGTACTCCTTATTCAGGGTGGACACCTTATGCCGGATTGGCTGCACATCCTTGCTGTCATTTGCCTCCTTGCGGGAGGCATTTGCGCGTTCATCATCGTCATCGACCTCTTATCAGGGTATAAGCAGCACATGTGGATCATGAACGTGGTCTGGCCGATCACCGCGCTGTACTCGGGACCCCTCGGGTTATGGGCCTACTACCGCATGGGACGCCTGTCCAGCCACAGGGCAATGCATATGGCTGAAGAGCGGGGAGAGGGGATGCCGGGAAAGAAAAAGCCCTTCTGGAAGAAGGCGGTCCTTGCCGCAACCCATTGCGGCGCCGGGTGTTCTCTCGGAGACCTATGTGCCGAATGGCTTATTGTCCTGGTTCCGTTCACGCTTTTCGGAAGGGAGATTTTCGGGGCCTGGGCACTGGATTACGTATTTGCTTACGGATTCGGGATCGCCTTTCAGTACTTCACCATCGTACCGATGCGGGGTCTTTCCTTCGGGAAAGGAATTGTTGCGGCCGTCAAGGCGGATACGCTTTCCCTGACCAGTTGGCAGGTCGGCATGTATGGTTGGATGGCGATCGCTACCTTTCTGATTTTCGGCTATGAGATCCAGAAGACCAATCCCGTCTTCTGGTTCATGATGCAAATCGCCATGCTGGGCGGGTTTGCCACCTCGTACCCCGTGAACAGGTGGCTCCTTCGGATGAAAATAAAGGAGCCCATGTGACAGGGTGAAGTCCGGAGCGGCTCGCACGGGATGACAGACAACATTGTCCTGTTTCTTGTGCGGTCGCACAACGGCAAGACACACCATGAAATACCGGATTAACCCCCATTTGCTCCAGTGCTCCTCCCGAGAGCAGCTCCTGCGGCAGCGGCTCTGCCGAAAAGGAAAGGGAGACAGCCATCGCTTAGACTACCTGGTAGAATGAAAAGGATCCCTTCCAGCCAACATGACCATCAGGGCCTGCGTCTGATGCTTCGAGCCCTGCATCACCGTAACTACAGGCTGTTTTTCGGTGGTCAGGGTATTTCACTGATTGGTACGTGGCTGACCCGCGTGGCTACAAGTTGGCTGGTCTATCGTCTCACTAATTCAGCAGCGGTGCTGGGCATCCTCGGATTTGCCGGGCAGATTCCCGCGTTCCTCCTGGCTCCTTTCGCAGGTGTCCTTGTAGATCGATGGGATCGGCACCGTCTTCTGGTTGTCACCCAGACCCTGTCCATGGTGCAGTCCTTTGCGCTGGCGGTTCTGGCGCTGACGCGCCTCATTGAAGTGTGGCAGATCATCGCACTCAGCATCTTTCAAGGGTTTATCAACGCCTTCGACATGCCGGGCCGGCAGGCCTTCGTGGTGGAAATGGTGGAAAACCGGGAGGATCTCGCCAATGCCATTGCTCTGAATTCTTCCATGTTCAACGGGGCGCGACTGGTAGGCCCGTCTGTCGCGGGGGTATTGATCGCTTCGGTGGGTGAAGGAATGTGTTTTCTTTTGGACGGCTTCAGTTACCTGGCCGTTATCGGGTCTTTGCTGGCCATGCACACCAAAAGGAGGGAGATTATATCAAAGGGCGGCACGATGCTCCGCGGACTGGCGGATGGTTTCCACTTCGCATTTGGTTTTGCTCCTGTCCGGGCCGTTCTTCTGCTGATCGCATTGACCGGTCTGATGGGTATACCCTATGTCGTGCTCATGCCGATTTTCGCAAGCCAGGTGCTCCAAGGCAACTCGCACACCTTCGGTTTCCTGATGGCGGCCGCGGGTGTGGGGGCACTTGCCGGAGCCCTGTTCCTCGCATCCCGAAAATCCGTGCGAGGACTGGGAAGGATCATCCCTTCGATGGCGGCCGCTTTCGGAGTAGGACTGATTTTGTTCTCTCTTTCTCGGACCCTATGGCTTTCGCTGGCACTGTTATTCGTAGTGGGTCTGGGAATGATGGTGGAGACGGCGTCGAGCAACACTATTCTCCAGACCATCGTCGACGACGACAAACGGGGCCGCGTGATGAGCTTTTACACCACGGCTTTTCTGGGAATGACGCCCTTCGGAAGTCTGCTGGCCGGGCAAATGGCAAGCCGCATCGGAGCTCCGCTTACCATTATGGTGGATGGCATCTTCATTCTCATGGGAGCAGTTTTATTTGCCCGCAAATTGCCACACATCCGGAAGATGGTCCGGCCGATTTATGTGAGGAAAGGAATCATACCTGAAGTTGCCACTGGGATCCAGGCGGCATCCCACCTTACCGGCCAACCCAAGGAATGATGCCACAACAGGCAGGGGAAATGATCACCACCTTTTTGAAATACTGAAAGAGAAGCTCTGAAATGCGGGATTCGCTCAATTGTGTCTGCCTCCAACTATGAAAGGAATCCAGGCTGCTGAACCGCCAAGGAGAAAAAGATCGTGAAGATCCCCCGGGGTGCTCAAATACATCTCTTCTTCCTAAAGTAAATAAGCAGGAACCCGGCGACGCACGCCATGAGGATGAGCGATCCCGGAAAGGCGAACGGCAGATCCAGGACCCCCATGTTCCTGAAATTCATCCCGAAGACGCCGGTCAAGAAGGTGATGGGAATGAATATGGTTGCGATGATGGTCAGCACTTTCATAACCTCGTTCAACCTGTTGCTTACACTTGAAAGGTAGATATCGAGCATTCCCGAAATCAAATCGTGGTAGCCCTCTATCGTCTCCAGCACCCGGACGGTATGGTCATAAACGTCCCTCAAATAAATCTGGGTGGACCGGGTAATCCTTGGCGGGTCCAGCTTCTCCAGGTTGGCGATAACCTCTCTGACCGGCCAAACCGACTTGCGGAGGAAAATCAACGTCCGTTTCAGGTCATGGATGTTTTCCAGGATCTTCACGGTCGGCTCCGCAATGAGTTCCTCCTCCAGATCCTCGATCTCCTCGCCAATTTTCTCAAACATGACAAAATAGTTGTCAACGATCGCGTCCATCAGGGCATAGGCGAGGTAGTCGGAGCCCGACTGCCGCATAAGGCTCTTGGGGTTCTTCAGCCGATCTTTTACGGGGTTGAAACTGTCACTTTCTCTTTCCCGCAAGGAAAGGACATAGTTCGGCCCGAAGACCAGGCTGACCTGCTCGCCGTTGACTTTACCTTCCTTTTCATCATAGCGAAGCGACTTCAAGACTATGAAGAGATAATCCGCGTAATCATCCGTTTTAGGACGCTGGTCGGTATTCAACATATCCTCCAGCACCAGCCGGTGAATGTCGAAGTGGATTGCAATCTTCTCTATCACAGCGGGATCCTCCACTCCGTCTATATTGATCCATGTAACCAGCCTTGGATCCGCCGGGAGGAAGCATTCTTCGATCGTCTTTACCTCCTTTTCCTCGAGATCGTTCTCATTGTACCGGATCAAGCTGATCCTGACCGGGTCGGATTTTTTCTCTCCCGCGGAAACGAGACGCCCTGAAGGTGGACCGAACTCTGAACGGACATTCATGGTCTTTCTCCCACGGTTTTTAGACAATCTTCACAGCAACCAAATGATCACACAACGGCAAGGCGCGGAAAATGGGGTCAATTGTGTATTTTCTCTGAGCGTGAACGGGATAGGGTTATAAAGTACTATGATTTTTCCTGACAAATACCTGAATACCAGTATTGTTTCCCATTATCCGGAGCCGGATAATTCCGGTACGCTGCTAACGCCATTCCATTTCCTACGCCGTCCCTCCTGCACGCGGAAGGGTCTGGAGAACCGCTCTTTTTTTAGTCAGGATTGATTGTGGCCGATTTCATGAGCAAGCGTCGCTGGGTCAAATTCCTATTAAGCCTCTGGCCCCATTGGCCTCTTGCCGTAGCCCTGATATTGGCCGGACTTATCAATGTCCTGAGTGTTCTCAGATACGAGTTCGGAGAACTCAGGAATTTTGCCGCCGTCACCAGCGTCGCCCAATCCATTGCCCTTCTGGGCATCGGGATGCGACTTGTCTTGGGAATTGGATTGATCTTTGTCGGGGTCGGGCTTTTGTGGCGGCTTCGGGCTGCCTGGGTCTTTGCCGTGCTCCTGGTCTCTTCGATCATTGGCGTCGCACTGTTTCGCGGGCAGCGGGGCGCCAGCCTGATCATCCCTTCTAGCGTCCTGGTGGCCTTGTTGATTTTCCGACGGCCATTCAACCGCCGGACCATACTAGGCGCCACCCTGATTTCGGTGAGCGGCATCTTCACGATCACAGCCTACGGCAC
>JARRRH010000106.1:0-6651 GCA_037380925.1 Deltaproteobacteria bacterium
CCTTATGGCCACGGACCATGGTTATGTCATCCAGTTTGGTCGATCTTTGGCCCACGCGTGATCAGGAGCGGGATGTCTCCCCTTCTTTCCCTCAGAGGAGGGAGATGAATGGTCATGACATTGATGCGGTAAAAAAGATCCTCCCTGAACCGGCTTTCTTCCACCTCCTTTTGAAGATCTTTGGATGTGGCCGCGATCACCCTCACATCAATCTTCTTGGAACCTGTGCCGCCCAGAGGGGTGATCTCTTCTTCCTGGAGGACGCGCAAGAGCTTGACCTGCAAAGGTAAAGGAAGTTCCCCGATTTCATCGAGCAACATGGTCCCACCATTGGCCTCCTCAAATCGACCGGGTTTGTCTTTGACAGCGTCTGTGAAGGCTCCGCGCTTGTAACCGAAAAGCTCGCTCTCCAGAAGATTTTCCGGAATACCGCCACAATTGATGGAGACCATGGCAGCGGAGGCCCTGCTTCCGCTTTGATGAATGGCGCGGGCAGTCAAATCTTTACCCGTACCGCTCTCTCCCGTTATAAGGACCGTGGTCTTATGGTCCGCCACCTTGCTCACCAGGTCAAAGACATGACGCATGGCCTCGCTTCGGGCGATGATATTTCCAAAAGAATACTTCTGTTCTATCTTTTTAATTTTGTTCTGCAGGCTGATATTTTCTGCTTTGAGCCTCTCCCTTTCCTCCGCTTTCTTCAAGGTGAGGAGCACTTCGTCCGTCTTGAAAGGTTTGGAAATGTAGTCATACGCCCCGATCTTCATGGCTTCCAGCGCGTTGTCAATGTTCCCGTAAGCGGACATCATAATAAAGGTCTTGTCAGGATGTTCCTCCCGTGATTGCCTCAGCAACGTCATCCCGTCCATCTTGGGCATCTTCAGGTCACAGAGGATGAAATCAAAATCGGACGCGTTCATTTTCTCCAGACCTTCAAAACCGTCACCTGCTGAATCAGCGACATAGCCCGCCTTGTTCAGCATGATCTGCAACATATGCCGCATGTTCACTTCATCATCGATAATGAGGACTTTTTTGCCCGACATGTCTTCTAATCCTGACCTCTCTTTTCCTTCCGATCCATCAAGGGAAGGGTTATGAGAACCGTCATCCCCTCTCCTGCGGCACTTTCAGCCCGGATCGCGCCACCCAATCCATCAACAATCCTGTAGCACACTGAAAGCCCCAGGCCGGTTCCCTTTCCCGGGTCTTTAGTGGTGAAGAACGGGTCAAAGATATGGGCAAGTTCGTCTTCGGCCATTCCCGGGCCGTTGTCCGAGAGACGCATCCGAATGGACTCATCCACATTCTCCGTTCTGATCAGGAGATGCTTCTGTGAACCGGACGGGTTTTTCACCGACAAGGCATCGCCCGCGTTCATGACAATATTCAGGAAAACTTGTTGCAGCTCGTTTGGGTCTGCAAGAACCGTGTCATTTGCCGCTCTCAGCTCCAGCTGAATTTCAATATCTTCCATCATGGGTTGGTGTTTAAACATCTCCACCGTTTTCGTGACTATTTTATGAACAGGCGTCTCATCAACCTTTCCGCTGGAAGGGCGAGAAAAATCAAGAAGCTGTCGGATGATCTGGTTGATACGGTTGATTTCAGACTCGATCCGCTGAAGGTAGTCCCCCTTTTCCTCTCTGGCGATGTCATCGGATTGGAGCAAATCCAGATAGCCGAGAACGATGCCGATGGGGTTGCCGATCTCATGAGCGATTCCGGCCGCAAGGCGACCTACGGTGGCCAGTTTTTCCGATCGAATAATTTCATCCTGTGCTTGTTTGAGCTCTTGATTCGCCCTCTCCAGTGATGCAATGTGGGCTTTGAGTTCCCGTTTGTTGTCGTCCAGGCGCTTGAGCATGTGCTTGAGTGAACGTGACAGTTCGCCGATTTCGTTCTTGGATGACTCTCCAAAAGACGGCACCATGTACCCTTCTTTGTACTCTCCTGTGAGCTTCAGAAGCTTGTGGATAGGCTTAACCACGATCCGGGATAGAAGAACAATGCCCACCATGACCAGGATGAGGGTATCCAAAAGAATGTAGAGGAGGATAATCTTCTGGGAGTGTCTGAGAGTTTGGTAGATGGGAATCAGCGACCCGAAAACCGTAATGCCGCCTACAGCGGCACCTTCCACTTGAATGGAAGACGAAACGAGAAGATCTTTGTGGCTCAGCCAGATGACGCCCCAGGTAGAACCGATAAAACGGTGAGCGGTGACACCTGTTGCCACAGCTTCTCGTGCCAGAGACAGGGCCTTCCCTTCTTCCTCGCCGGGCGGCCTTGTAGTGAACAGCTTTTCACCGTCCGCGTTGATAATGACCACATCGGAAAAGCCGCTGTAAGGCATCAGGCGTGAGATGACTTTTTGAAAGACCGTATCTGAGTTGATCGCGGAGAGCTTCCCCGTCCCGGACTCAACGAAATGGGTCAGGTTCTGTTCAAGGGCATGGACCAGCAACCGTCCCGAATCGAGTTTCGCCCGGATGAGGTCCCTTTCGGCCAGCCTGACCATGACCACATTGATGAGCAACATGGCGGCTACGATCAGGAAAACCAATTGTGCCAGTATCCCTGTTCTTAGGCTATAAACCGGAAATCTCAAGGTCTGGTCTCTTTAACCACTGATGCGATAGAACCATGATACCAGTTCAGAGCCAAAAAAGAAATAGATCAAAGCGCCGAGAGCCAAGAAAGGACCGAAAGGGATTCTTGTCCGGACCCCCTTGCGGGCCATCAGAAGAGATGCGCCGCCGATAAGGGTTCCGGTGACAGAGGAGATAAGAACAATGAATGGCAGGGCCGTCCAGCCCATCCATGCGCCGATCATGGCAAGGAGTTTGACATCCCCGCCCCCCATGCCCTCCCGTGCTGTTAGCCATTCAAAAAGGACCGCCACCAAGTAAAGAAAGCCGCCCCCTGCCAGGATTCCGATCAGGGATTCGAGCCAGGAAACCGGTGTCAATTTGAGGAACGAGATACCCAGACCGGCCAGAATGCCCGGCAGAGAAATGACATCGGGAATGATCTTATGATGGAGGTCGATGAAGGTTATGGTGACCAAAGAAGCTGCGAAGAGGAGGAACAGGAAATACTGGGCGCTTAGGCCGACCCTCATGAATAAGGCGGTGCTGAGCAGTGCAGTCAGGGCTTCCACAACCGGATAGTGAAGGGGTATGGCGCTCCCGCATTTCCGGCACTTGCCCCGCAGAAGGATATAGCTGATCAGGGGAATGTTGTCATAAAAGCGGATTTTTTCGTCGCACTGCGGACAGCTGGATGGGGGATAAACAATAGATTTCCTGAGCGGTATGCGGTAGACGCAAACATTAAGAAAACTCCCCAAACACAGTCCGAACAGAATCGCAAAAATGAGGCCCAAGCCTTGCATCGCCTCCTCCCGTTCTCTTGTCAAATAGATCCTTCCCACCCCGGCGAAGCGCATTGACAAGCGCTATGGTGTGGGTCTATATTCCCTTTCCATGATTGTCTCTATCAACCCCCAAAACCCACAGAAACGGCTCATAAACCGGGTCTCGGAGATCCTGGACAAAGGAGGGCTTATCGCCTACCCTACGGATACCTTTTACGGTATAGGATGCGACCTCATGAACAAAAAGGGTATCCAGCTCATCCACAAATTGAAGAACCGCCCCCTGAAAAAACCCTTTTCCATTATTTGCGATAGCCTCAAAGAAATCAGTCAATATGCACAGGTTTCGAACTACGCTTACAAAACCATGAAGCGGTGCCTTCCGGGACCCTATACGTTCATTCTCGAAGCCACCCAGTTGGTGCCAAAGATCATGCTGACCAAAAGAAAAACTATCGGGATACGGGTCCCGGACAACATGATCTGTCTTGCCATCGTAAAAGCCCTCGGCCGGCCTATTATCAGCACGAGCGCCGGATACGATAATCCCTATGACATCGAGAAAACCTACGCACCGCATCTCGGTCTCGTCATCGACGGCGGCGTGTTGTATCCGGACCCCTCCTGTGTGATTTCTCTCATCGGTGATATTCCAGAAGTTATTCGCGAAGGGAAAGGAGATGTGAGCCTCTTCCTTTAGCCTTGCGCCTTCAATGAGAAGCTCCGTCCCACCGGTACTCGATACGCGGAATCAGGATATTTCTGACGGCCTTGTACAAGGCCAGAGAGGCGTCATGAAAGATGAGATCCCAGAGACTTGCCCCGGTTCTCTTGGGGTAGACGAGGGCCACCTCGCCCTTGATGCCGGCAATTGTTTTTGCAAGGTCCACAGCATCTTCGAAATTTCCCAGCCGGTCCACAAGACCCAATTCTTTAGCCTGGGCCCCGGAAAGGATTCGGCCGTCGGCAACCTCTTGAACCTCCTCCGCGGAGATTTTTCTGCCTTGGGCAACGGCTTCAACAAACTGTCGCTGAATCTCGAAAATCAAATTTTGGATCAGTTCTTTTTCTCTCTCGGACATTGGTCTGTGGGGCGACCCGATGTCTTTGAATTCACCGCTTTTGACCACCTCCATGCCGATGCCCAGTTTTTTCAGCAAATCCTCAAGCTGAAGAAATTCCATGATGACACCGATACTTCCGGTGAGCGTGCCGGGGTTGGCCACAATCTTGTCCGCGGCTGAGGCGATGTAGTACCCCCCTGAGGCGGCAACGCTGCCCATGGATACAATGACCCTTTTGGTGGGAATGGTCTTTCTCACTTCACGGTAAATCTCTTGGGAAGGGGCGACTCCTCCACCTGGAGAATTCACCCTCAGGATGATCGCCTTGACACGATCATCCTTCTTGAAATCGACCAATTGTTTGACGATCTGCTGAGATTCCGTGATGGGGCCTTCGATGGGGATGACGCCGATGCGATCGTGCCGTGACAGAGAGAAGGTGGAGCCTGACAAAGAAAAGACGACCGTGAGGACCATGCCCAAAAAAAGGACCGTGATGCCAAGGATGATGAGAACCGTCAATATGGGGCGCTTTTTCCCTGACATATCATTCGGCATTTCATAAGTGCGGGACATTCACCTGGGGAAGACACCCTCCGCATTTTCAATCCCTTAAACTGTTTCCGTCTTTTCGGCCTGCTCGTCGGCAGAGCCGTCCTCAGGAGAGTCAGATCCCTCCTCAGAAGGCTTAGCCGCATCCTCCATTTTCCGCTCATCGCCGTGATTCTCCTGTTCGAGCATGCCCTTTTTGAGCAGTTCTCCCAGATTGGAAGTGATACCGTCACGACTTACCAAGTAGCTCCGGTAGATTTCTCTCTCTTCACTTTCTTCCAACTTCCTAATGGACAGGCCGATCTTTTTCTCGGTCCGGGAAACGTTGATGACTTTGGCCTGGATGACATCGTCCACATTGAATCGGCTCAGAGGATTGCCGCCTTTTTCCTTGGTCAGTTCGGAGACGTGAATAAGTCCTTCTATGCCTTCCTCCAGTTCCACAAAGACACCGAAATCCGTCACATTCGTCACCGTACCCGTCACACGAGAACCCACCGGGTATTTGTCGGGGACTTCGTCCCACGGATCCGCTGTGAGCTGCTTTATGCCTAAAGAAAAACGCTCTTTTTCCTTGTCAATGTTCAACACCACAGCCTGCACTTCCTGGCCTTTTTTATAGAGCTCTGTAGGGTGCTTGATTCGTTTGGTCCAGGAAATATCGGAAATATGGACCAGCCCGTCTATGCCCTCGTCAATGCCGATAAATATGCCGAAGTCGGTGATATTCTTGATCCTTCCCTCTATCGTGGTCCCTACGGGATATCTCTCTCCGATTACATCCCAAGGGTTCGGTTCAACTTGCTTGAGGCCCAAGGAAATGCGTTTGTTGCCCGAATCTATATTCAAAACCACGGCCTCGACTTCATCACCCACTTTAATCATTTGCGAGGGGTGCCTGATTTTCCGGGTCCAGGACATTTCAGAAACATGAATAAGGCCCTCAATGCCTTCCTCCACTTCAACAAAGGCACCGTAGTCCGCTAAACTCACCACGCGGCCTCTAATCTTCGTTTCGACAGGGTACTTTTCATCCGCCTTCAACCAAGGATCTTGCTTGAGTTGTTTTGTCCCAAGAGAGACCCGGCCTGTGTTTTCGTTGTAGTTGAGGACCTTGACGGTGATGGGCTCACCCACCTTGTAAAGCTCCGAGGGATGGCCGACACGGCCCCATGACATGTCGGTGATGTGCAGCAGACCGTCTATTCCGCCGAGATCGATGAACAAACCATATTCCGTGATATTTTTCACCGTTCCTTCCATCACCGCATCGTTCTCTAATGTCTCGAGGGTTTTCTGCCTCAATCTCGCCCGTTCGGATTCGAGGATGGCCCTGCGGGACAACACGATGTTGGAGCGCCTTTTATTGTATTTCAAGATTTTAAAGTCATGCCTACTGCCGATGAAGGCATCAAAGTCCCTGATCGGCTTGAGATCGATCTGAGAACCGGGCAGGAATGCTGGAAGACCGATATCCACAGACATCCCACCCTTGACTCGGGACACAATCTTCCCTTTGATCGTGCCGTCTTTTTCGTAAATCTCCCTGATATCGTCCCAGATCTTGATTTTTGCTGCCTTGTCTTTGGAAAGAAGAATCGCGCCCTCGTCATCCTCTCTCCTTTCAAGGAGCACATCCACACGATCACCCACCTG
>JARRRH010000106.1:6692-9725 GCA_037380925.1 Deltaproteobacteria bacterium
CTGTGCTGAAACATGACCCCTTGAGTCAATGACCTCGTTAATAGGAATCATGCCCTCGGACTTGTAACCAATATCTACGAGGACGAACTCCTTGTCGATCTGAACAATTTCCCCTTTGACAACCCCACCTTCCTGGATGCTTTTCAGGCTTTCTTCATAGAGCTCCATGAAGCTGCCCTCTTGCCCCACTTTCACATCCACACCTTTCCCGGCCTCCGGTTTGACTTCGATCTCATCCTGAGCCTGCCTTGAACTGTCATCACCCCCGCGGTTGTCTGTTATGGCTTTTTCACCCGTTTTCTCTGATTGATTATCCATTAACCTTAATCCCCCCTCATGGTTTTCTCCCTCGCCCCAAAGAGACTTAAATTATTTCAAATACCAAACATCCTAGTAAAGTTCAACCAATTTATTCGCCCCTGATCCGCCATCAAGTCATCCTCTCTCCGCCCTTCGCCCCCTTCCGGTTCTCCTGATCCAAGATCTCAGCCAGAATGATGTCAACCACCTCAGAGGCGCTCAGCCGGGTTGTATCAATGGTCGTGGCATCCTCGGCAGCGACAAGGGGGGCTATTGCCCTCCTGGTGTCCTGCTCATCCCTGGCCGCGAGTTCTCTGGCAACCTCCTCTCTGGTTACGTCCTCTCCCCTTTCACGCCTCTCCTGGTATCTCCTTTGAGCCCTCACCTCCGCTGATGCGGTGAGAAAAAACTTGTGTTCCGCGTTGGGAAATACAACAGTGCCCATATCTCGCCCTTCAGCGACCACACCAGCTTCGAAGCCGATCTTTCTCTGAAGCGCCGTCATGGCCTCCCTCACCTCCGTGACAGCGGATACGGCGGAAGAGAGCATGTCCATCTCCGGGCTCCTGATGGCCGAGGATATGTTCTCCTCCCCTATAAAGAGCTTTGGACTTTCGCCCTGGGTAATAAAGTGAAGATCCAAGCGCCGGCACAATGGACCCAGCCTCTCGCCATCCCGGATGTTGATACCCTCTCTTTTGGCCTGAAGTGCCACGGCACGATACATAGCGCCCGTATCCAGGTACAGGATTTGCAACCTTTTTGCCACCAGGCGGCTCACCGTGCTCTTTCCCGCCCCTGCCGGCCCGTCGATGGTGATGATTTTCTTCATGTCAACGTGTCGCGCAGGGCGGCCACAAATCTCTCATTTTCTTCGGGCAAGCCCACATTGATGCGGATGTAATCGTCCAAGCCGTAAGCGTCCATAGCCCGGACAATCACCCCCTGCTTGAGCATGCGTTCGTAGGTTTCTCGGCCTCCCAGAGGCACTCTGATGAGAAAAAAGTTGGTTTGTGTCGGGATGTACTCCAGGCCCGTTTGATCGAGCTCATGATAAAGATAGGAAAGGCCTTCCCGCACCGTGTTCAGGGTCCGGGACACAAACTCTTTGTCCTCCAAGGCGGCTGCGGCCCCCGCTTGAGCCAAGCTATTCACATTGAAAGGCTGCCTGACCCGATTCATGTAATCAACAAGCTTCTCAGGGCCGAACCCGTACCCAATTCGTAATCCCGCCAACCCATAGAGCTTGGAGAATGTCCGCAATGAAACGAGCAAGGCATGTTTTTCCATGAAGTCCAGCCCGCGAGCGACCTCGGGATCGGACACAAAGTCAATATAGGCCTCATCGAGAACCACGATGACATCGCCGGGAACCCTTTTGAGAAATCTCTCCATGTCTTCCTTGGATACGGCTGAGCCCGTGGGGTTGTTAGGGTTGTTGATGAATAAGATCTTCGTCTCCTGGATAATGGCATCCGCCATGGCCTCAAGGTCCAGTTTGAAGTCTTTCAGAGGGATAGAAACCATCCTGCCCCCAGCCCCTGCGACCACCTTCTCATAAACGAGAAAGGTGGGGGAAGCCTGGATCACCTGCTCCCCCGGCATCAAGAAGGTTCGAATCAGCAATTCGATCAACTCGTTGGACCCGTTCCCAATGATGATTTGCTCCTGGGGCAAATGAAGCATGGCGCTCAATTTTGACTTGAGATGGAAACCACTGCCGTCAGGGTATCGGTTCAGCTTGGGGACATGGTCCAGAATGGCTTGGACCGCCAAGGGTGAAGGCCCGAGGGGGTTTTCGTTGGAGGCCAATTTAATGGATCCCTTGATGCCCAGTTCCCTTTCCAGCTCCTCTATGGGCTTTCCCGGGGGGTAGGGAACCAAGTTGTCTATGCTTTCTCGGGTCAGTCTTTTCATGGATTTCTTTCCAAAACGTGAAAAAATCGCTCCTTCAACAACGACCCGGCTTTTATACCAGGGTCAAAGAAATATCAAGGACTTTACGTGTATTAGCGTAATTTGGAGACCTGAAGGGCGCCCTGTTCATGGCCTCGGCTTGCGTCAATCCTTGAAAAGAGGGGATCAAAACTTAAACTTTTATTTTCAGCAACTTATACACTACAGGAACAGGCTCAGGAACCCCTTCACAGGGCGCTCTACACCCTGGTCCCGGCCTTCCGTGCCGAGCCCCCAGGAATATCTCCCTTACTTCCAAGGACCTGTAACGATTAGGACTTGACTTAAGACGCTGGATTCATTATGTTCAGGGCCACATGCGGTCCACGTACGGGCGTAAAGGCTCAAAAAAATTCGCCACATCTTATTCCGAAGAGAGAAGGTCTATGAACAAATCCCAACTGATAGAGGCTCTTGCCAAGACTGAGAATCTCGCCCTAAAAAAGGCTGAAGAAGTGGTGAACACGGTCTTCGGTGACATGGAAGCGGCCCTGACCCGGGGCGAGAGGGTCGAGATCAGGGGTTTTGGCAGCTTCAAAATCAAGCACTACGAAGGCTACCAGGGTCGAAATCCCAAGACAGGCGAGATCATCAATGTCACGTCCAAGAAACTTCCCTTTTTCAAGGTTGGGAAGGAACTGAAGGACCGGGTGGACATCTAGTAACCGGAATGCCGGCCTTGGTCGTGCTAGACGGGGAGCTAGCGGTGCCCTGTAACCCGAAATCCGCTTATGCGGGGTTGAAAGTCCTTGAGGATTTCCTTGATCAGGTTTGATC
>JARRRH010000107.1:0-11022 GCA_037380925.1 Deltaproteobacteria bacterium
GATCTTTTCATTTCTGAGTTCCACCATGGCGCGAACCCCTGAAATGTCTTTCCACTGAACCGGTATGCCGAGCCACCGATCCGCAGACCCCCATCTTCCAGGGCCCACGAGCAAATATGGCCGTTCCCCCTTCTGCAATGTGCCATTGATCCGACTGATTTCATCCGCCATCTGAAGTGTGGCTTCCGGCCTGAAGTCCTCAGGCTTCACATAGACGATGTCCGCTATGGTCTCGGTCTTGCCGTTCCCCAGGGCCTGGGTGGACCGGCAGAAAGCCCTTTTTTTCTCCTCCGCGGAAATTTGAACATCATAGAGTTGCTCACCAGCTACCATGGGTCTGATCTGGAGAAAATAGAACTCTCCTTTGTGTTCCCTGTTTTCACCGAGATTCACTGAAAACTCTATTTCGATAGGACAGCCCATGCCCTTGCGTCCCAGCTCCAGAAAATCGGTTAGTATCCGGGGCAAAGGCAAGAGGTTGTGCTTGAGTACCGGTGCAAAGGTCAGTACCGGGTGTCCCTGAGCAGCACCTATGTCCCTGATACGGTGTTCTTCGGGAACGTAGGTGCTCTTGAGCATCCTCACAGGGGATTCCCGCTCCGCTTCGTCCACTTCTCTTCTTTGCAGGTTGTAATATTTCCGAAACGTGAGCTTCTCCGGGTAGTCCTTAATTTTCAGAGCGTAAAAGAAGCGTTGGGCATTCGTCAAAATGTCGTCGACCGTGGAAAACTGGGGGAGCACATTCGGATATTTGGGGCAGAAACGGAGCGCTCTCTCTCCCTCGACAACCGTCTTGCCGAGACCAAGGGCAATGAGAGCGATACCCTCGTCGGACTTCATGGGCGGGACGGGGTAGAAATTGTGGGATTGCGCCACTCCGGACAGGGCAGGGTAAAAGAAATTTCCGTATGCCTTTCCAGCCAATTGCTGAATCACGACACCCATGGCTTCAAGTTGCGGCTGGTTTGAAACACTCCGCGAAAAAGCCTTGGGGCCTTCATAATATGTGGAGGCATAAACCAGCTTTACGGCAGTGAGCAGGTGTTTGAGCCGCACAGACGGATCGGGATGGTTGTTGGGGATCATGTATGTCTTATAAAGCCCTGCGTAAGGTTGAAACATCGCGTCTTCAAGCAAACTGGAAGAGCGCACGGAAAGGGGGTATTTCACTTGGGCCAGATAAGAAGCAAGGTTTTTTGCGAGCCATTCCGGCATGTTTGCTTGCAGAAAGCTCGCCGTCACCTCTTCGTCCGTATAATGCTCTTCGGCGAAGCGCTCCAAATGGTTTTTCGCCACAAAGGATTCAAAACCATCCGTACAGATGACCAGTGTTTTTGGGATTTCAATGGTTACCTCCGGGTAGGTTTCCAGGATCTTCGGCTGTTCCTGAATGAGTGAGGACATAAAAGCCAAACCGCGGGCTTTCCCGCCCAGCGAACCCTGGCCGATCTTCACAAAATCACTGACGTCCGGATCAAAGGAGAACGCTCTGAACTCGGCGACCACGCCCTTTTGACGCCATCTGCGCAACGTATGAAGGTTGGAAATAATATACTCCCTCATCTCCTGTGCATCGCAAAACTCGGAAGCTTGCACCTCCCGGAAGGTGGAGGCCAAAGCGATCTCGGACCGGGCCATGAGCCAGTTGGAGAAATGGTTCCGCTTTGCGTGATACCAAAGAGACTCTTTCGGAATCTTGGCCACTTTCTCCTCGAGCTCGCGCAAGTTGGTCGCTCTGTCCACTTCTTTTCCATCAGGCATTCGAAACACGAAGTCGCCGAATCCCAGGTGATGCATGAAGAAATCGTGCAACTCGCCTAGGAGATTGGAAGCACTTTTGTCCAGAAAAACGGCGGGAATTTCTTGTGCCTTTTCCCTGTTTTTGGAGTCCGCACTCATGAGAAGCATGGGAAGATCCGGGATTTCGGCTCGGATTTGACTGAGAAGATGGAAGCCCGCGTCTTTGTCCAAACTTCCGTTTCTGGGAATTCTCGTGTCACAGATGATGCCGAACAGATAGGCATTGAGCCTCTCATAGAGCGCCATGGCCTCTTCATAGTTCTCCGCCAAAAGGATTTTGGGGCGTGCCCGCATGGTGAGGAGCCTGTGTTCTTCATTAAGCCCCACCTCAAGAACAGCCTGGGTCTGTTTTACAACCTCCTTATAGATGAGGGGCAAGAAGGAAGAGTAATACACGGGGGAGTCCTCTACGAGCAACAAAACGCGAACCTTGGCTCTCCTGGTGTCGAATTCAATGTTCAGGCGGTCTTCCGCATTCTTGACCAGCGCAAGAAGAAGATCCGAATTTCCGGACCAGATGTAGATCTTGTCAATGGCCCCGGCGTCCACGTTTTCCGGCGTGGGATAAACGCCCCTCGTGGTGTGGGAAAGAAGAATAACAGGAAGCTCAGGCTTTACCGTCTTGATTTCCCTGGCAAGAGAGAACGGGTCCATTTCCTCGAGGTGGGGCATGGTAACGACCATGTCAAACTTCATTTCGTTCAACCATTCGAGGGCCGCGTAGGCTGAGGCCGTTCTGGTGATTCTGGGAGGTTGGCTCAGATTCAATCCGCTATATTCATTAATGATCCTTGAGGCAAGGCTGCCGTCTTCTTCCATGATGTAAGCATCGTAACGGCTTGCAACCAGCAAGATTTCACGAATCTTGATGCCCATCAGTTCGTAGAAGGCTTTGAAGCGGGTGTATATCTCCTGCGGTGAATCAAACTTCATTACAGCCATGTGGACCTCCGCCAATCCACTCTACCTTACGCCGGGCTAAGGGTATTGTCAAACAGGAGCGCATCGCTCGGACACGAGTCGGTCAGGCCTGGCCGGGCCAAAAGAAGACGGATTTGAAGAGCCGTACCCTAAGGGAAAGAGCCCCGCCTCATCGGCGTGTGATCAACCGTCTATGATGCTGAGGGCTTCCTCCCGATAGGCATCCATGACATAGGGAACGCCGGTAATCCTGGCGCATTCCTCGGTCAGTGAGAACAGGTCGTTTCTGGAGATATACGGCACCTCCCAGTTTCTGGACCCTGCCATAAGCTGCTGCAAGCCCACCTTGATCTTATCCGTAGCACTGTATATGCCGATCGCACCCAATGGGAGCTTTTCCACTTCATCGCCGTACTTTTCCTTGAGGACCTCATAGTTCATGAAAATTTCTTCTTTTGTAGAACCATATCTTGACACAGAATTAGGAAGCCCTTTGTCCTCTCCTCTCAGCCATCTCTCAGCGTTTTTCCCTACCATCCCGGGAATCATCAGAGCCCTGCCCATGCAGACCGCCTTGCAATAAGGGGCGCCCAGCGCGAGGGCCTTAAAAACATGATCCTCAGAAGAGAAACCCCCTGCAAAAGCAATGTGCGGGACGTTCCTTCCTTTTCCGGCCAAACGTTCGCACATTTCGTAGGCCATGGAGTGGAGGTATAAGGAAGGGATTCCCCATTCGTTCATCATTCTCCAGGGACTCATGCCCGTGCCGCCCGGCGCGCCGTCAATGGTCAGCAGATCAATCTTCGCATCGCTCGACCACCGAATGGCCATGGCCAGTTCTCTCATGGGGTAAGCGCCCGTTTTCAGGGTGACCCGCTTGGCGCCGAGAGCCCGAATTCTTTCCACTTCCGCCATGAACCCTTCCTGGTCGATGAACCCGAGACGAGAATGACGTTCGAACTGTTTCAAGGGGCCGGCCTTAAAGGCCGCCTGATAAGCGGGAATTTCCGGGTCGGGCGTCACGATGTAACCGCGCTTCTTCAGTTCAATAGCCCGATCCAGAGAGTTCACTTTGATTTCTCCGCCGATGCATTTCGCGCCCTGGCCCCATTTCAACTCGACAGTTTCCACCCCGAGCTTATCGATAACGTATTCGGCAACGCCCATACGGGTGTCTTCCACGTTCATTTGAACCAGGATGTCGCCCCAGCCCTCGTGATAACGCCGGTATTCCCTGATGCGACGATCCATCTCCGGGGAGTGCTTCACCCTGCCCTGGCTGTTGAATTCGAGTCCGGGGTCAATGCCGCACACATTTTCGCCGCACACAAGGCTGATTCCACTGATGGCGGCACCGATGGCAAAATGTTCCCAGTTTTTCCGGGCGATGTCCGTGCTGCCAAGGGCTCCGGTGAAAATGGGGACCTTCATTTTGACTTTATTCGAAATGCCAAAAGCCGTTTCCGTATTTACAGCCGGAAAAGTCGCCTGATCGGGATCAGGGGCCATACCCTTGGCGCCGAGGGCATATCCCATAATATTCAGATGGGAATAGTCCACTGGATAGTCTTTGTCCGCTCCCGCTGTGATGCTCCCAAAGGGTTGTGGGTAAAGCAATTCTCTGCCACGGAACGTGGCGTGGAACATGTCGCAACCGCCGCGGCAACCATCGAGACATCGGCTGCATATGCCGGATTTCATCTGCATTGGGTCTTTGTAAGTTCATTACTGTCCCTCCATAAATCATGAGTTATTAGCCCATCGCTCATCACCCGGGCTGAAAGGCTGCATCGTAACTCCACTCCCTCAACGGCCTTCTCTGGGCAGGACGTAATAGAACCGGGGCTTCCGCTCCACGGCACTTGCGCCGAAACGACCTGTCGGGATTCGGCCGATGCAGGGGTGGTCACGGAACGGCGCAAAAAAGGCGCCCACCCCTTTTGGGGGATTAGACGCCCTCGTCTTCCTGATTCTTGAGATTCCGCACGCCCTTGTGCGAAGGGAAATTATGGGAGTGAGTCTATTTCTGGGCTATTTCCGGTGTGCTTGTCAAGTATTTTTTACTTAAGAAATCGGAGAATGTTTAGGTGTACTTAAAACCAAGCCATTCCTAAAGGGCTAAGAATCCGCCGACGAGCGCTCGGAACCCGGGGGCATCGACGCTCATCGGGAGAAGATCCATTTCTGCATGGAAACAAACTAGATTTCTTCGGATAAGAGAATAGCTTCGGCCATGTGGCGCATGGATTTCCGGGTATCCATACTCCTTTTCTGCATCCATCGATAGGCTTCTTCTCCTGTCAGATCTCGGCGACGCATGAGCACTTCCTTGGCTCGCTCCACCAGTTTGCGTGTCTCCAGCTCCTCCTGGATGACCGTGGTTTTCACCATCAATTCCGTATTAAAGATGGCCACAGCCGCCTGGTTGGCTACGGTGGTGATGAGATTGACTTCTGTTTCAGAGAAATCATAGGGACTTGCGGTGAAGCAGTTGAGCACACCAATGACCTTGTCCTCCTTCACATGCATGGGAACGCTTACCATGGAGACCAGTCCCAGTTTTTTGGCCATCTCCTTTTCTTTAAACCTGGGGTCCTTCAGGACATTGCTGATGATGAGGGGTTCGTTGTGGGATGCCACATAACCGACCACCCCCTCATTCATGTTCAAAGAGCGGTCCTTCAAATATTCCGGGTCAATGGATTGCGTCGCTTTAAGGCGGATTTTCTTTGGGATCACCGTGTCATCAATCAGCCACAGGGAACAGATTTCCACGCCGGTGACCTTGGCTGTGACCATGACAATCAACTTCAGAATATCTTCCAAATAGAAATCCGAGGTGATCGCCTGGCTGATATCCATCAAGGCCTTGATGTATTTGTCATAAGTCTCCGGTGCGATTTTTTCCATAATGCAGGCACACCTTCAAATTGTTAACGAACCGACTTCTGCCATTCTTTGGCAAAGATCTCCGCTATCCTGTTGATCTGGCTCGAATCAATGTTGAGCGCTTTGGCCACTTCGGCATAGAGCTGTTGCCGGTACCGGTTTTCTGCTTCCACGAGGCTGTTTAAGTCCCTTTTCTCTTTCAAGCTCAAGCTTCCTGTGTTGGTAACGGATACGTAACCGTTGTTTCCTTCTCTCAACATGCCTTTCTTATAGTAAGGTTTCATCTGGGCGTAGTCCGCTTTCAGTCTTTCCTTCAAAGCGCGAATGGTGGGATTGGAAACGGTTGTAGCCTCTTGAGCCCAAGCCTTTGAACTCCAGAAGGCAAGAACAACTTCTTGCAAGAATGAACTCTTGTCCCCTTTGGGAGATTTCTCCTTTTCAGGTCCCCTTACATCATGCACAATCTCGTCTGCAACCGATTCTACTTTCTCGGCAGGGAAGTAGATGTTGATGGTGACGCAGGCAAGAACAAACAACATGAGACCTAGAATGGCCGCCCAAAAAAGTCTCCCGTGTCTCTTCATACTCTCCTCCTCTTCAGTCATTAAGATCTCTCGCTATGAAGTTCAATTTTTGTGGCTTCTAAGCCGTCCAATCTTCCACTATTCCATGGTTCCCCATTACATCGTCCATTACACGAACCCAAGAAACCCCCTCCCCTCTAGGTTCAGGTAAGACCTTCAGGGACCGGCTCCTTATTCTATTTTACCACGGGCCCGCTTTTTGACGAGGTAACACGCTCTATCCGTTTAACCATGTCCTTGAAACTGATCAGGTTATCCGGATTTTGATTTACAACATTTACGCCTGAAAAGCCACTCCTTTTTACCAGGTACTCCTTCCCTCCTTCCTTGATCGTACCATTGATTCTGAACATATCATTCTTGAGAGAGGCGTGAATGCCGATTTTCTCATAGGGGAATTCTTTGAAGAAAGAGGCAAAAACCTCGGCTAAGCCCGTAAAAGGACTCCGCCCACCCCCAATTTGGGCAATGTTGTCAACGGCCCTCACGCTAATTCTCTGAGGAACTCCTGGTTCTTTGCGGGTTTCAAGGCGGAGATCAAATGCCTGGGGCTGACCGTAGGCGATTTCCAGATTTTTGATATCCCCTTCCAGTATCCCTTCAATTCTTCCGAAAGTGGTTTCCTTGGTCAGTTCCGCTAGGTGAAGATCCTCCAGGGTTATATCCGTTCGAAAGACAGGCGCGGCGCTGAAGACGCCGGAAAGGCTCGGATTGGAGAGGGTGACCTGGCCTCCGAAAATGGACGCCTTGATCTTTCCTTGGGCCTGAACCGTGTTTTTTCCAAAGCGAACCGGGTCTAGGTCAACCTGGGCGAGGCCTTGCACAGGACGGGGCCAGATACGGGAGAGCAGTGGGGTCAGGTCCATGTCATGGGCGGTGAGGCTTGTCACCACTAAAGGGGGTTTCGGGAATAGAAATCGTGCTATAACAGGATTCAGTTTAATGTCTCCTCCGCGAAGTCGCAGGGTGGTCGGCATCGGGATGGACAGCACGTTGGGTGTCACCTGAAAAGGCACTCTCAGCGGCTGCGCCGGAAGCAGGGGAAGGGTCATAGACCCCAGGGTCAGATGGCCCTGGAGTCCTTCAGGCCCGGAGAAGGGTGGCGTTTCATCCCGGTCCTTCATGGCTGGATTCCGATACCAAAAGGGGAGGTCAAGATCTATTTCATGAAAAGAAAAACCGTGGTCAAGGTCCAGGAGTTCGCCTCCGCGCCAGAAGATGTGTCCTTTGGCCTCCCACTTCCCGTCGCGAGCGCCGAGCTCCACTCGCGCGGAAACGGTCCCTTCCAGCTTCAGTCTGTTTAAGAAAGGCTTCTGCATCCGGAAAGGCTCAAACAGGAGGTGATGAAAAATGGGCTCCACAGGTACTTCGTCCGCCTGGATCAAAGCCTGAACTTTCTTTGCCTCGGCGCCAAGACCGACCTCACCCTTTAAGCGAAAGCCTAGAATATGATTCAACCCGAATGTGAGATCTTCAATGCGGAGCTCTTTTCTGAATCGGTCATAATCACCATCACCGGTTGCCTTAAAAGGATACTTGCCGAGATTCACGTAGAACTGGTCAAAAAGGATTTCACCGCCCACCATTTCGAACCGGATGCTGGAGGCTGCGTGAGGGTCACCCAGCCGGCCCTCGCTGCTCAGGGTTCCGTGAAGCACTATTCCTTGGCCCGCAGCGGTTCCGCTCGAGTTTTGAAAATTTAGACCCTCGAAATCGATCTCCGAACGAATCGACCAGTTCCTGCCGTGTTTCAACGCGGCGTCCAAACGGAGCCTGTCCGTAGCCGCGCTTTTCCAGCCATCGGGCAAAATATGGAGCTCTTGGGCCGAAGCCGCGAGCCCGGTTTCTTTTCCTTTTAGCGCCAGTGAGAGTTGATCCGCACTGAGGTCCAAAGAGAGCCGCAAGTTCTTTAAAACAGAGGAATTCAGTTCTATCTCCGGAAATTGGAGAGCCAGCTTCGCCGCATTCAAGGTCCCCCTGTGCGCCAGAACCCGGACATCCTTGATGGTCCGCTCCACACGGCCGATTTTGAACCGGAGAAGGGGCACTTGAAAGGTGAGCTCATTCACGGTGTACAAGGGATGTTTACCGGAGAGGCGGATCTGTGCAGCGACCGGTTTCACTGTCAGGTCTCTATAAGCAAAGACGGCCTCCTCTCCTTTAAGGTCAAGGGATACCTCGAGATCGGGAATAAGCCCATGGACGCGGGCTTCCCCGGTCAGGTCACCTTTTACCCGAATGTCGCCCGTTTCATAAGCAAAGCGGTTTCCACTAAGGGTTGACTGCAGGTCGCAGCGCCATAGCCATCCCTCGGGTTCTTTGGACCCTTCGAGATCTCCCCGGAGCCAGATCGTGCCGGAAAGCTTCGGAGGAGACCCAGTGCCCCGGGCGGGGCTGGGAAGAAAAGAGAGCAGTCTTTGGGGCACGAGATACCCATCCAGATTGCCGGCCCGGATGCGGGCTTGTCTTTGAAAGCCGGCCTGGAAATCGCCTTTGATGTGGAAGAGGTCTTCGGCTGTGACGTCAAACGGCTGTGCCTTTATGGTCATGGTTTGCAGATGGCATTGCCCTGAAGCCTTGAGGCGTAGGTCCAGGGATTGCCCGGCCCCATTGGGAACCGGATGCAATTGCAAACCCTGAAGGTGCGCTTCCATGGGATCGAAGGACAGGGTTCTTTCCGCGTGCCTGTAAGTGACTTCGGCATGGAGCGCTCCCTTGTCCACCACGGCCCCCGGGCTCTGCAAATGGGCTTCATGCAGCTCAAGTATGCCATTGAGCACAGGCGTCGCAATGGAAACAGCCCCATCCGAGCTCACGTGAATCGCCTCTGCCACGAGATGAAGAGACTTGTCGGGCCAATTAAGCTCCCCGCGGCAGAACAGATCAATCCTGTGTTCGGCGTTCAATTCGGCACGGATTTGAGTGAGATCAAAAGTCAGCGGGCCAAGGGACCCCTTTGCACGCCCCTGATCCAGTCCGGCTGCCTGAAATACCACCTCCCGGAAAAGGAAAAGGGCGATAAGTCTTTTCACGATTTTTGAGAAAAAGGAGGTGGGCCGGGATGGCCCTTGAATTTCCGGTAGGCGGACCTCTTTTTTCAGGAGAAAAGAAGGGCGCTCCACGAACAAGCTTTTGATCACGAGGCGCCTGCGAGCAAACGGCCCTTGGAGGGCCATCTCCGCCCTCAGTTCAGGGACGTTCAGCTCGAAGCCCTCCGAATCGCCGGCCGGGCGCAAGGAAAGGCCCCTCATTACGGCAGCGAAAGGCTTGAAGGAATAGGAGAGGGTGTCGATAGTGCATTGGGCGCCCGTTGTTCTTGAAACAGCGGACTCTATGAAGGGTTTAACCTTTGAGGGATGGTATGCATAAAAAGCGATGGCACCCAACAGGGAGAGGAGCAGAAAGAGGACGAGGAGAAACAGAGTGAGAACAACTTTTCCTTTTTTTCTCATGGAAATTGTGTCCCTTGACCATGAAGCCTATGCTCTGCCCTTTGGGTTTTGTTTTGGATTTTTTGCTGCCTTGGACCTCACGCCTTTTCTTCGCTCTTTGCTTTGGGCTTCATTGCCTTGTGCCTTACGCCTCTCCAGTACTCCATTCTTCGAATACTCCATTACTCCAATCTTTTACTCTTCCTTTATTCTTGGAGCGTTTCAAGAACATTGCCCTCTTTTTTGGCGACATCCCTTAAGTCAGCGAGCATGAGTTTAATGGAGCCGTCGCTTTTTTCCAACAGGTTTTCAAAAGTACGGAAGCGGCGATGGTAGAGAGCGATGGACATGAGATATGCGTTATCCAGAGGATGCGTTCCGAATCCCAGAAAGCAGGTCGTCTTCATCCGGCTCTTGAGGACTTCAAATTGCTGCAGTGCGCCCTCGAATATCCCTTCTCTTTCTGCCAGTTTTTGCTCGTAGGTCTTTTGGGAATTGTAGAGACCTTCTAATTTTTCCAACAATGAAGCCACGAAACAGGAAAAGAGCTCTTCATCGTGAATGGATTCTGCTGCTTCCCGTGTTAGAGGGTGAGTGGGGCCGTAAGTTTTTTCCATGAAGAGCAACGCGCCCTTTTTTCCCACCAGAACGGCCAATCCCTCGTTGAATTCTCCTTGACCTTTGACATAGAGGGTAGTGTGGGTCATTTCGTGGAGCACGGTTTCCACGAGGCTCAGCGTAGAGCCCTCAATGAGATTGAGGGTGACCGGGTCGTGGAACCAGCCCAACGTGCTGTATGCCTCGGCCCACCCGATGACGGCGTCTAGGCCTTTTCCGAGGAGCTTTGTTTTTTCCGCGTTGGCCCTGTCCAGATCAAAGAAACCCAGGTAGGGCATTCTTCCCACCACGGGAAACCACCAGGTGATGAGACTGAGCTGATCCTTGGGGGCCGCGGAGACCACGTAAATCGGGGATTGAGGGGAATGAAGGAAAACCGTTTCGTAACTACCTGTTTTTTTGAGGCCTAATTCGTTTTCTCCAAAGGCTTTTATGGCAGCCACCATTTGGAGACGTTTTTTCTGCTCAGGGGTTAGAGAATTCTCCTTCAAGGCCTGTTCTACGGGAACCGAGCCATTGAGCAACCGAAATTGTCCCGCCGCAGCATGGAGCACATAGCTCAAGCGGCACCCGCTCAGCATAAGCATGACGGCCGGCGCGAGCACAGCCCAGGCGATTAACCTCTTAAGCTGGATGGTTGGCTTCATGATTTTTGCGTACATGCATCACGTTGCGGTTTAGGCCTTCCGCCTTTTTTTCGTTCTTTGTTTTGGGCTTTCTTCCCTTGTGCCTTGCGCCTTACGCCTTCTTTAACTTCCCCACAGACAGACAATCTTCTT
>JARRRH010000108.1:0-7837 GCA_037380925.1 Deltaproteobacteria bacterium
GAAATCATTCTCCGTGTTGGCCTTGAGAATATCCAAGAGAAGATCCGTGCGAAATAGATAGATGCCCATGGAGGCGAGCACATGTTTCGGGTCGCCGGGGATGGTCTTCACATCAGTTTTGGGCTTTTCTCGAAAGGCGGTGATCCGGAAGTCGGCGTTGACCTCTGCAACGCCGACCTGGTAGGCAAGGTTTTTGTCGACTTCCAAGAGGGAGACCGTGAGGTCCGCGTGCTTCTCCTCGTGATATCCCACAAAGAGGCTGTAGTCCATTTTGTAAATGTGATCGCCCGAGAGGATCAAAACATGCTGCGGCTTGTAGCGCTCGATGAGATAGAGATTCTGGCGGACAGAATCGGCCGTCCCCCGATACCAATCCAGGCCTATCCTCTGCTGGGGCGGCACGATCTTGAGAAAGTGCCCCATTTTGCGGCTAAAAATGTTCCACCCTTCTTCCAGATGGTCTGAAAGAGATTGAGATTTGTACTGAGGCAAGACGATGATCTTGTAAATCTGGGAGTTTACACAATTGCTCAGGGTGAAATCGATGAGACGGTAAATGCCGCCAAAGGGAACAGCGGGCTTGCTACGATCCTTGGTGAGCGGCATGAGCCGTTCGCCCCGACCGCCGGCCATGACAAAGGCAAGAATATCTTTCATTGACTTGTCCTGACTAAAATCGTTTGACCACTAACGTGGATTATAGATACTCAAGTGGGGGTGTCAAGGGCAGGGCCGGGGGTGCGTGATCTTTAGATGGGATGATAACAGCATTTTATCCGCGGTTGACTCGCGGAGTCGCGCGGAATAGTATCTGGGCCGAGCCATTCCTGTCTAAAAGCGGTTTCGCGATGTTGCAGGGGCATGGGGATCTGACTCCATGCCCCCGCCTTGGCGATGCGAAAAAAAGGGACCTGCATCGCAGGTAAAATCATTTCAAAGTTGTTTTGGAAACCAGTGGGGCCGAGCAAGAATTGGAGGCGCAGGAGAGGGGATGAGCCCGGAAAGCCCTAAAGACGATGTATCAACAGGCACGCTCGGAACTTTTGGAGGCGTTTTCACGCCGAGCATTCTCACGATCCTGGGCATTATCCTTTTCCTGCGGCTCGGCTATGTGATCGGGGAAGCAGGCCTGGGCCGGGGGCTCGTCATCATCGCTCTTGCCAATGCCATATCCGTCCTAACCACCTTTTCCCTTTCCGCCATCGCCACCAACCTGAAAGTGAGGGGGGGAGGGGATTACTACCTCATTTCTCGAACCCTCGGCGTGGAGTTCGGCGGAGGCATCGGCGTGGTGCTCTGCTTAGCCCAGTCCGTCTCCGTAGGTTTTTACTGCATCGGTTTCGGAGAGGCCATGGCGACTATCCTGGCGACAAGCAGCAGGTTTATGCCCCAGATCATCGCAGCCCTGGCCGTTTCCTTTCTTTTTATTTTCGTCTGGCTTGGGGCGGACTGGGCAACGCGGTTTCAGTACGTGGTCATGGCCGCCTTGGCTGCAGCATTGGTCTCCTTTTTTCTGGGCGGACTGGCACAATGGGATACAACTACGCTCGTGCGGAACTGGCGGTCCACCCAGCCGGATCAGAGCTTTTGGATTCTCTTTGCCATTTTTTTCCCGGCAGTAACGGGGTTCACCCAGGGTGTGAGCATGTCCGGGGATCTGAAAGATCCGGGAAAAAGCCTGCCCTTGGGCACTTTCTCTGCTGTGGGGATATCGATTCTTGTCTACTTTGCAGTGGCCGTGGTTTTCGCCGGGACATTGCCGGGTGCGGAGCTGAGCAGCGACTATGGTGCCATGGGTCGTGTGGCTGCCTTGGGTTTTCTGGTGGATGCGGGTGTCATTGCGGCAACCCTTTCTTCTGCAATGGCTTCTTTTTTGGGTGCTCCACGCATTCTTCAATCCATGGCTGGGGACCGTATTTTTCCATTCCTTCTGGCCTTTGCTCAGGGCTCCGGCCCCACAAATAACCCCCGGCGAGGGGTTTTGCTTTCAGCAGCCATTGCCTTTGCCACCATCGCTCTGGGAAATCTGAACGTTATCGCCCCTGTGGTTTCCATGTTTTTTCTCGTGTCCTATGGACTCCTGAACTATGCCACCTTTTATGAGGCTCGCGCCGTCAGCCCTTCATTCCGCCCGAGGTTCCGGTGGTTCGACCGCCGCCTGAGCCTTGCAGGCTGCCTGGCCTGCCTCGGGGTGATTCTGGCCATCAATTTGGCCGCCGGCGCCGTGGCTGTCGCGGTCTTGTTTGCCATATACCAGTACCTGAGCCGATCGGCAGGTCCCGCCCGGTGGGCCGACAGCCGCAGGTCCTATCATCTTCAAAGACTCCGGGAACATCTTCTGTCCGCCTCGGCTGAACCCGAACACCCGCGGGATTGGCGGCCCCAAATCCTGGCCTTTTCCAACGACTCTCGTAGGAGAGAGCAGCTTCTTCGCTTCGCTTCCTGGCTGGAGGGGAAAAGCGGGCTGACCACAGCCGTCCGAATACTGGAAGGGGAAGGGGCCAAAATGGTGAAGCTCAAGGAGGAAGCGGAGGAAGAGCTTCATGGTGACATCAAGAGAGGCGGGCTGAGTGCTTTCCCTCTCGTGCTGACGGCGCCGAATCTCACCGTGGGGATTCATACCCTGGTCCAGGCTTTCGGCATGGGACCCATGAAGGCCAATACAGTGCTCCTGAACTGGCTTGACGAAGAATTGCCGAAAGGAATCCTGGGAGTGAAGGAGCTTCGATACAGCCGTAATTTGAGAGTGGCTTTTCGCCAGGGCTCCAACATCGTCATATTGAAGGCCACCGAAGAGGCCTGGGCTGCGCTTGAAGGTTTGGATCCAAAAGAGCGGCGCATCGACCTCTGGTGGTGGGGTGATGCAAGCAGCCGACTCATGCTCTTGCTTGCGTATCTGATGACCCGGAGTGAGCCGTGGGAAGAGGCCGCCATCCGGGTTCTGGCCGCCGTGTATGAGAAAGCTTCAGAGGAAAGTGTTGAAGATCTTAAACACACTCTGGACGAAGTGAGGATCGCAGCCCAACCTGAAATCGTGGAAAACGCCGGCGCGGATGCTGTTCTCAAATACTCCTCTGACGCCGCCCTCGTGTTCATGCCCTTTCGCCTAAGAGGCAACCAAATCGAGGATCCCTTCGGTCAATCGGTGGAAACGATTCTGGGGCGGCTGGCGGTTGTTGCCCTGGTCCTGGCCGCAGAGGACATCGATCTGGATGCCACCCCGGAGGAGGGGGAAGCGGGAGAGGCGGCAGCCGCGCTGGACGCTCTGGCGGCTGCCGAGAAGAGGGCGCAAGAGGCTCAATCCGAGGCAGCGGAGGCTGCTGAAACCGCGGAACAGAAGCTTGGTGAGGTGGAATCCGCCATTGCCGAGGGCGCTGACGAGAATTTAATGTCCAAGGTGAGAGCCGCCCTAGAGGCAAAAGAACAGGCAGTCAAGGCGACAAGGAAAGCGGCAAAGGCTTCTGCTAAGGTAGAAGAGGCGGCCAGGACGGCCGAAAGTCTAGGCGTGAAACCCGACAAAGCAAAAGAGTCCGAGGATTCGACTGTTCCTGGAAATGACCAAAACCCCAAACTGCCGTGAAACGCTTTTTCATGAGAGGACTTGATCGCCATCAGTAATCCCACTTCCAACTGACGCCTGCACCAACCTCTGCATTGACCCCCGCCTCCGTTTCCACGGTGATATTCGGCGTCATTTCCCACTGGACCGATGCCTTTCCACTATCAGGCCCCAAACCTTGTTCCACTTCGAGGAATACGGTATCGCTTACGTATTTGCCCGCACTCACGGCGGTGTCTTCCGGCTTGCTTCCAGATTGTTTGATTTCCAATTGATCAAGTTTCAGCACCTCCCTTGTCCGCCCCATATAATCGATACCCCGGCCGCCCGCGAGCCTGTTCACCGCATTGGCCAGTTGGAGGGCCTGAAGGGGTGTGATCTGCGTGACGCTGCGACCGAAAAGCAACCGAGAAAGGATTTCGTCGGTGGGAAGCGACGGTTCGGAGCTGAGTGTTATCTCAGGAGATTGCAAGGACCCCGACAGTTCAATACGGGCGGTGATGTCCTTTGTGCGGGCTTCCCCTCGCACATCAAGCAAAGGAGAGGGCGGAGTCTCGCCTTGAAAGGAGATCAAACCTCTGGTCAGATCGAACTGTTTTCCGAGAAAATTGAAACGACCACGCACAATACCGAGCTTTCCGGTAATGATGGGCTCGCTCGCGGTCCCCGTGATTTTCATTTCCCCCTGCCATTCGGAATCGAGTCCCCGCCCCCTGACAAAGGCTCGGCCAGGGCTTAAGACGGATAGATCGAGCTTGAAAACCCCTCTTTTTAGTAGGCGACTGTCTTGAGAAGGCTTTATGACCTCTCCTTGGCGGTTGATTTCAACAACTTCAAGGTTTGTCATTACAGGAGGAAGACGCTCAGGAATACGGAATTCCGCGGACTCGATGAGGAGTTTCCCTTTGAGTGCCGATTTGGCAAGAGAGCCTTCCAGGGTCAATTGACCCCCTGCCGTCGCAGAAGCCCTGTCATGCCTGAAGGGCTTTGCATGCTCTAGGGTGAGACCTACTTTGAAAGGAAAGCGTTGAGAAGGAAGTATGTCGAACCAGCCGTTTGCCGTGATGATGCCCTTCTCTCCGTCAGTGGCACGAGCCCGTTCAATCTTGAGCTGGGGCATGGATGCGGCGATCTCCACATCCATGTCTTTCAAGATAGTGCCGCTTCGGAGGTTTTCGTAAGTCCCATCGTGCACAATGGCCTTGCCGTTTATCTCCGGGTTTTTTGCCCTTCCGCCTAAGGCGAGGTCGAGATCCATCCGGCCTGTCATTTTCTGGTCGTCCAGCCCGAGCAGTGCGACGATGCGAGCAAGATCGACTGTACCGACCACGTGACCAGTCATTTCTTCCTCCTGGCGCAGGAAAAAAGCAAAGGGCCGAAGCGCCAGGTTAACCGGGACGTCAAATGTGGCCTTGAAAGGTTGATCCGTAAGCCTTTGAAGACTGGCCTCACCGCGAATCCTTTGGTGCTCCAATTGCGCTTCAATTTCCAGAATCCCGGCCGGGAAATCAGCGAATTGGGGATCGTCCATCTTGAGATTGTCCACCCGCAATCGAAGGAATCCCGCCGGATGTTGCGGAGATCCTTGAAGCGTAAGGGCGCCCCCGGCTGTACCCCCCACGGAAGTGAAGCCAAAGTATCTGAACGCGTTCAGGGACATATTCCTGAAAGCCAGCTCAAGGGCAACGGCGTTCCTTTGGAGTTGGCCTTTGCCATCCAATACCCCTGATCCTGCTCTCAGGGTGAACGGTTCCACAGCAAAATGGGTGCGGGAACGAAGAATCTGAAACGGACCGGCCAGTTGGAGAGGAAGGTTCCCGTATCGTGCCTTGAGGTGATTCAGGGTGATCGTTTGCCCACGAGGTGATGAGGCAAAGAGACCGGACCCTTCCAGGTCAAAATGTTCTTTGTGACGCCCCCTTGTGGTCAAGGCGAAGGAGAATTGGTTTAGGCCTCCGTCGGCGGTGAGTCTTGACGAGGCGAGGGCAAATTCCTGAACCCGGGCATTTTTGATTTCAATACTTGCAGAACCCTTGGCCGATTTGAACAGGTTCTGGATATGGGCCTGTACTCCGGCATGTTCGGCTTCCACCTCCGGGGTTTTCAAATCCTGTCCTTCCAGTTGCAAGGTGACCTGCTGATCCGACTTCCCAATCTCAAAACGGACTGTGCCGTCGGCGCTGCCTTGAATCTCTTCACGGAATAGAGCCGCAAGCACAGAGAGATCGTCGTTTCGGCCTTTCAGTTCTCCCTCGAAGAACATTTTCGAGACATCCAGTGTCGCCGTACCGTTGAGTTTTGCCTTTGTCCCGTCCAAGAGGATGCTGCTCAGGGTAAGGGTGTCGCCTTGCAGAGCATAGAAGGCTCTTAGATGAATGGGTTGATCCTTTGGTCGAACTTCGAGGTCGAGACGGCCTTCGCTTTTTGGTGGAAATCCGCGGACGCTGAGAGTCACGGTTGTCTCGCCGAACCCAACGCGGTCTATGAAAAAATTGTCGGCCGTGGCTTGGACGGATAGACGGATCTCCGAGAGCGGCCCTTCCAAGGTTCCCTGCATTTCGACGGAACCTTCGATGGGACGCTTCAAGATGGGGGACAAGGCGAGAAGTCTCGGAACACTCAAGGTCCAAGAGGCATTCACCATTTTGCCTCCGAGATCATAAGCGCCTTTGGCGGTAAAGGTTCCCGGCAATGCCTCAGCAATAAATTCGGATAGCATGACCTGTTTTCCTGTTTCTAGATAGGTATGCCCGCTGTATTCGATCTCCTTCCCGAGTATTGGACGTAACCGTTTATCTAAAATTGTGCTTGTCCCGCGGAAACGAGAAGCGAGGAAACTTTTCCTCATATTGCCCCTTAGACTTGTATCAAGAGATGTCCTCCCGGTTTCCGGAAGTTTAAGGCCAAAAACGTCGGCCAAAACGCTCGTCTCCGCAACGTCCAAGAGCGCATGGACTTCACCTTGAGTCGTCCATGGGTTGACACGACCCGTAAAAGCCGCACGGATCCCCTCTGCTTTTACCGTCCCTTTCTTGATGTGAAAACGTAATGCCCCCCAGGGTAAGGCCTTTCACGATCCCCTCTCCCCTGAGACCAACTTTGGGAAACGCCCCTGTCAGCGGTTCAAGAAATTGTAGCAGGAATTTTCCATCCAGCCTCGAAAAGGAGAGTTTATGGCACTTACAACCCCACGTCCTGAGGTGGATCTCAGCCTTCGGTTGGAGCAAAGGACCGGAAAAGCTGCCCTCTACGCTGAAACTTCCGGATGAAGGCACCTTCATCAGCGTGCTCAAGGAATTGAGGTCATTGCAGCGCAGGGTAAAGCGCCCCTTTGAATGGGTTTTCTTTAAATCCAGAGAGCCGACCAAGTCCAGAGCGAGATCGCCGGTGCGTACCACAATGCGCTCCATGTCCAAAACCTTGGACTTTGGAAATCGCCCCAAAAGAGAAAACTGCATCCGAGATCCGAACCATGCAGCCACCGGCTTCGAAAGGAAACCGGCCGTAAACGCTAGATTCCCCTGAGCCCTGATCGTGAACGGTTTGCCCATGTCGAGCTGGATACGGGATTCACATTGCCCAACGGGCGGAAAATCAGCACGAAACGTGCCCTTCCAATCTCGCACCGGTCCTTTGCCTCGAAGAGAGAGGGCAAGGGGCCCGGCACTTCCCAATGTTGCCGCGATAAGGCCGTCTTGAGCCTCTGCCAGGGTGGCATCGAGGGATAAGAGCGCCCCTTCATCATAGAGCATCGCGTGGAACTGAAGGACCATTTTGGGACCGTCAAGTCTTTCAACAAGGATCCAGGTTTCCTGAAGGCCAGCTGGAGTCCCCGCCCTGACCTTTGCCTCTATTTTGAAGACAGCAGCCTGCCCGACCATTGCTTCAGCCAGAGCGAATTGGTGGATGAAAAAACGATCGATGCGCAGTCGGGGAAAGGTTGCGGGCCATGAAGGCAATTTTCTTTTAGAAAGTCTATCTGTCTCCGTTTTCAACTCCGGCGCGCGGTTAAGATTGATGCGTTGGACGCTGAATTCCCGAATAAAGATCCGGCCTTTCATCAACGAAAAAGGGGACCAATGGACCGTGAGGTCCTCAGCAGCCATCCAGGGACCCCGCGCGTCGCCCAAGATGAACCGGTCCAAGTGAAAGTTGAAAGGGATGAGTCCGGAGAGCTTGCCGATCTGGATTCGGGTTTCACCGTCCGGGGTCATGGCTCTGGCAACGATCCTTGCCAATTGCCTTCTCCCAGGGCCCGTCTGAGCGAGCCCAAAAAAA
>JARRRH010000109.1:0-6597 GCA_037380925.1 Deltaproteobacteria bacterium
GGTGAAAGCGGTGATACCGCTCAAAGATCTGGTGGTCCGTATAACAGCAAAGTTTGAGCTCTGGTGCTTCAAATCCCTGGTATAGCGGCTGGACAACGGTAGTGTAGCTCCTCTAGGACCCCGTAAGTGATATCCAGAACCCGCCTGCTCAGGAACCGTATACTCTCATCATTGATCTGGAAGTCGGAGCTTATAATGCCCTGGGAAACGGCCTTGTCCACAAATTCAAAAATCTTCGCCTCACTGATATCACTGCTCCCTGTTAAAGCGCTCAAAGACACACTGTCCCCGAAAATAGTGGCTTGGTCGAGTAGTTGCCTCGTTTCCTCATCTAGAGCCGCAACCTTCTGTCTCACAATCTCCTCTAGGGATCGAGGCAGGTATCCCTCTTCCAACGGATAAATAATCCATTGCTGGCCGGAGAGAGATATCTTTCCATCCAGAACCAGCTTCCGCACAATTTCGCTGAGAAAGAGGGGGTTGCCTTGGGTGACTTGAGCCAGTTCCTGGCCGAATCCAGAAGGCAGGCTCACTCTGGGAAAGATGGAGCGCAAATGGTAGACAATATCCTCAGCAACAAGCGGGTTCAGGCTGATCTTTTGAATACCGAGTTCCTCACTGTAGGCTGCACAGAACCGGCTCAGCGTGTCCATTTGCCCCTCTTCCAAGCCCTGAGGGCTGTCCGTGGCAGCACCGCAGACAAAGACCGGCAAATCTTTGCGCAGCACCATACGCCGCAGAAGCAACAGGGTCGCCTCGTCACTGAAGTGTAAATCATCGATGAGGAATATGGCGGGCTTCGAATCAACCAACTTGGTCATCAACTTGATTAGGGTTGCAAAGACACCTTCACGATAAGCCTTTCCTTCCTCTATGGCGGGCTCATTGGCCTCCACCAGCTGGGGAAGAATTCGGGAAAGAAAGGACTTTTCATTGTAACTGAGACTGGAGAAGACCGGCTCTCCTTTGTCATCCCGACGTTGCAGGAGAGTCGTCACCATATGACCGACCAAGTAATAGGGCCTATAGAGTTCCTGCGGGTTCCCTGAAACCCTGATCTGGACAATGGATCGACTCTGGGCAAGACTACGCTGGACGGTTTCCAGAAACATGCTCTTTCCCATGCCGGCAGCCCCTTCGGCTATAAGAAACTGGCTTTGCCGCTGGCTGAATTTCTTGAGCGACTCCGCCACCGAAGTCAGTTGCTGCTTTCTGCCGGCAATAGTTGTCTTCTCAAGCTGGTGAAGAGCTGTCTTGCCAAAGACGTCCTGAGGATTAATGGCTCCTGCATTGGCAAGTCGATCGCGACCGGCTTTTTTGGCGTAATAAAGTGCTGTGTCCGCTTTCTGGATGAGGGCCTTGTCATTGTGCGCATCTGGGGGAGCTGAAGCAACACCGACACTGAGCGTGAGAGTCAATTCTCCATCCCCCTCTTCCAGAGGCATGGGCCTTTGATGGAGCAGTCGGATGAGGGATTCACCCAGATCCAAAGCTGCTCTCTTTTCAGCCTTGGGCATAAGCACCATGAACTCATCACCGGCGTAGCGGATGGGAAGATTCTCTTCGCCCGCCACTTCCTTGAGAAGTTCCGCAACCCAAGTGAGAGCCTGGTCACCCACATCATGACCGTAGGTGTCATTGATATTTTTGAAGTAATCCAGATCCATCATCAGTAATGAGATGGGGGCTCTCTCCAGGGCGTCCCAAGTCACTTTCTGTTGGAAGAAGTTGAAAAGAAACCGGCGGTTGTAAAGACCTGTGAGCTCGTCTTCAAAGATGAGCCGGGAGGGATCTTTCCCGATATGCTCCAGGTAATAAATGTAGTCTTTGTATTTCATCCTGAGGGTTCACCAAACCAGCCGAGAGCCGGATGATTACCTTTTTTGCCAATTATATAGTATACTTAACCAACGCAGGATGTGTCAAGGCAAAAGGCGCTGAGATAAAGATCCTTGCGATGATGACAAAAAGGAGGTTGAATAGCTGCACATCCCTATGGATGGCAAAGGTGGGAACTGGTGTAGGGGTGGGCCTGCCCGCCCCTAAATGCGAGCCGGCTGGGAGACTACAGCTTAAACGATACGCCTATTCACTGGTGTCCAAAATAACTTTGAAATGAGCTTTTTGGTTGCATAAGGGTTTGCCCGGCACACAGCGTAAGGCCATGCGTTAGGCGGGCGGAAGGCCTCCTGCGGGAATGGCCATGAAAAGCCTTCCATGGAATGGATTGATGACGGTCTCTGCCCGTTTCCCCTCGTTCTTGAAAAGAGACCCCCATGCCCATGCAACATCGCGAAACCATTCTTGGGCAGGAATGATGCCTATTCATTCTTCCAAGTGGGTTTCCTTTTTTCCAGAAAGGCCTTTAGCCCCTCTTGAGCGTCATGGGTCTTCATCAGTTGATTGAGATAGATGTCCTCGATGGCCTTGAGCGACGGTTCCAGATCATCCCTCAAGCCCGCCGTGATCGCCTGCTTCGTTTGTCTCAGGACTTCAGCACTCACCTTGAGAAAAGGCTGCACAAAGGCTTCCGTTTCCTTTTCCAACTCTTCGTCCTTGACCACCTTGTTCACCAGCCCCATTTGCAGGGCCTCGGCTGCTGAGATAATCCGCCCGGACAGGATAAGATCCATGGCGGCCTTGCGACCCATAATGCGGGGCATGATTTGCGCGGCTATCGGAGGAAACACCCCCACCTGGATCTCCGGCTGGCCCAACTTGGCCCCTTCCGCCGCAACAACCAGGTCACAGAAGACGGCCAGTTCACACCCGCCTCCAAGACACGAGCTGTAAACCGAGGCGACCGTCGGAATATTGAGCTTGTCCATGAACCGAAACATGGCGTGGAAAGCTTCAATCATTTTGGGAGCCAAGTCACCCATGTGCTCTCCCACGTCCACGCCGGCAGAGAAACATTTCCCCTTTGCATTGAAAAGCACGCATTTGAGATCCTTTGCCCCGAGCCAGTCTTTGAGGGCCGCGTTGATCTCTTCCATCATGGCGATGTTTAAAACATTGACAGGCGGTCGGTTTAGGGTGATGGTTCCCAGTCCTCCTGTCGACACAACCTCAATGTACTGGTAGCTCATAAGCTCCGCCCTCCTCGCTTATAGAAAAATAAGGCAGGCGGGCCTGCCATTCTCTTTCTGGCCCTGCCTGCCAGACCAGACATGCACTTCTCACGAGATCGCTACTTCTGCGGTTTTCCCAAAACCTCGGCAAACATGTCCAGATCCCAAGTCTTGGTCTCTACAATGTTCTGCCTGAATTTCAGGAAGTCGATCACATCCTGACCCGTGATTTTCTTGGTATTGAAAGCCCCAAAACCCAAGAAAGCTTCACCAGTCATGTTGGCCGCCAGCCAGTGCCGGTTGGCGTTCTTCATGGTATCCCAGAAGAATTTTTTCTTCTGGCGTACGCTGTCAACGGATTTGATCAAACACCCGGGGAACAGGTTGGCGAAGGTCCAGACGATCTTGTCGACTTCCTTGTCCACCAGTTCGAAGTCCGCGTTCGGCTGGTGCTCTTTCACCAAAGCCCGAGCTTCTTTCGCCGCATCACCGGTCTTGAACTCGCCGTACACGATCTCTCCATCCTCCACATACTTGTCGGTAACGACCATGGGGTTGCGAATCCACTTCCCGTCGATTTTAAGGACCGGGGCCACCTTGCTTATGAGCGTTTTTGCCTTCATCTTGTAGGCAGACCACATTTCGCAGGAAACACAATTCCACATGGCGTCCTCCATGCCAAGAAACCAGGGCAAGAAATCCGAGGACCCGCCGTCCGGGGCCGAGCCATGTCTGGGTCCGGCCTGACCGAATATGGCCAGGTCTGATGCGATGGCGATGTCACAGGCCATGCCGATCTCCTGCCCGCCGGCGACCCTCATACCGTTGATTCGGCAGATGGTCGGCTTCTTGCACATGAGGATGGAATCCACCATGTGGTTGAAGAGCTCCATGTACTGTCCGTATTCATCCGGTCTCAGGCTGTAGTATTCACTGTACTCCTTGGTGTTGCCTCCTGTGCAGAAAGCAAAGGGCCCTGTGCCTGTGAAAACAACCGCCACCACGCTTCTGTCCAAAGACGCGTTCTCAAATCCGGCGATGACGCCCTTGACCATCTCTGTGGTGTAAGAGTTATACTGCCCAGGGTTATTCAAGCGAACCCAGGCCACATAAAGCCCCTCGACATCTTTGCCGGTCTTGGGGTCCTTCAGGGGTCGCTTCTCGAAAACCGTGCAGGGGGGCTCTGTTCCCCAGTGCACATCCGTGTGCAGCAGGTGATCCTTTGTTGAATCATCTCTAGGCATCCATTCCAAACCCTTTAAAGCCATAACCTATCCTCCTTTTCTCATTTGTAGTAGTTACCCTCTCCGTTTTCTGCTAACCAAAAAATGCCTGAGTCCTAGAAATCAGGTGTTAGCACGATCCGTTTCATGGGAGGGGTCTTGTGGGCCTCCGCAAAAGTCTCCGCAATGGTGCTCATGGGCCGGGTTTCCACAAACTCCTCCATGTTGATCTTGCCGCTCAAAACCATGTCCAGAACAATGGGGTAGTATTCGGGCAGACAGCCCCATGTCCCGATGATCTCGGCGTCAAAGGCCATGAGGCGGCCGATGGCATACTCGGTCTTTGCCAGGGTGAATCCCACCACAATCAGCTTGCCCGTAAAGCTGAGCAAGGTGAGGGCAATTTCCTGTGCTGGCTTGGCCCCGGTCACCTCAAAAATTTTCCACCCCGTGTTGGGGAGCCCTTTCTCCTTGCACAGGGCTCGAAACTCCTTGGACACGGCCTGAGCATCCTTGTCGGTCGAATTGATAATGTAATCGGCCCCGAATTTCAGCGCCCGGTTCAGCTTTTCCTGGTTCCGAGCGATTCCGATCACGGTTCTTGCGCCCAGCGCCTTGGCAGTCTGCCCCATGTATTGGCCGACCCCGCCCGTAATCCCGAGCACTACCACGTTGTCCCCGGGCTGCAGATCCGCCCTCTTCGCCGCCTGATAGGGGGTCGTGGCCGCATCCGCTACCACGGCCAGGTGAGACAGGGGAATGTCGCCTCGGTCCTTCACTTCGCAAAGATCAATGCTGGGTACCGGGATATGGCTGGAGAAACCGCCGTAGAGCCCCAAACTGTTTCCCGGCATCTTTTGATTCAAACAACGGTTACCGCGCCTGGTTTTACACAGGATGCACTGGCGGCAAGGCATGACCGCGGGGATAATGACCTCCTTGCCCATCCATGCTTCATCCCCGGCCACCACGATTCCTGAGATCTCGTGGCCCAACGTGAGAGGCGGTTTTGATACGGTAGGGACACCGTCATAGAAGTACCCCAGGTCCGTGTGGCAAACGCCGCAGCCGGCAACTTCCACCAGGACTTCACCGGGTTTAAGCTCCGGCACAGGAATCTCCTTCTTTTCCAGCTTACCCGGTGTGCTCTCCTTGGTTTCTTTATTGAAGGTTGTCGGCTGAACCATCTGCCATGTCTGTATCTTGTCCGGTACTGCTCCCATTTTGATCCTCCTTTCTCTTTGGTTAGCAATCGGTTCTCTAGATCATGCCATACCCCCCGTCAACGCAAAGGAGTTGGCCGGTAATGTAGTTGGCTTCATCGGAGGCGAGAAACACAAAAGCCGGGGAAATGTCGTCCGGCTCCGCAAATCTTTTCAGTAAAATCCGATTCATATAGATTTCTTTGAGCTTCTCATCCGTTGTTATCTTCTCGGACATGTCTGTTGCCACAATGCCCAAGGAAATCACATTGGCGCAAATGTTATAGCGCGCCAACTCACGGGCCATGGATTTCGTCATGCTGAAGACACCCCCTTTGGCGGCACTGTAATTTATCTGGCCCACCGTTCCCACCAGGCCCGCCACGGACATGACGTTGATAATCTTGCCGCTCATCCTCTCTTTCATGTGTCGCGCCGCCGCCTGACTGCAAAGAAAAGCCCCCTTAAGATGTATATCGATCACAGCATCCCATTGCTCTTCCGTCATTTTCAGCATCAGGGCCGGACGGGTAAAACCCGCGTTGTTCACCAGAATATCCAGGCTGCCGAAGGTGTCGAGGGCCGCCTGAACCAGCTTTTCCGCGTCTGCCTTTTGGGCCACGTCGGCCTTCGCAGCCTTGCTCTGACGACCCATAGCCTCGATCTCCTGGACAACCTCGTTCGCCGCCTTTTCATTCGAGGTATAGTTCACGAGAACGTTTGCCCCTTCCTTTGCGAATGCCAGAGCCACAGCCCGGCCTATGCCACGACTGCTTCCGGTCACCAAGGCGTTTTTATCTTTAAGTCTCATGACTTACCCCTTTTGTGCAATGAGTTTAGTCCCCCAAATAGTCCGCCTCACCGGTCATTGAAGTAATTACATTATAGTTACAATATAGTTATCTGCGACAATTTAAAAAAACCCCTTTTTCATGTCAAGTAAAATCGAAAAGAAAAGTGCAGCACAGATTTTCACAGTTCTTTATCCTTTTTTGGGGCATTTTCACGATCTGTGAGCTTTGAGGGCATGGAGACTCGATTAGGGTCTTACCCTGGAACAAAATTTCTGATAACATGGGGAAGACTTGGGTCCCACGAGAC
>JARRRH010000110.1:0-9517 GCA_037380925.1 Deltaproteobacteria bacterium
GTTTTATGAAGCCCCTAGCCGGGCCATGATATATGATATTCCTTATAAAATAGGCGGGCCCCCCGTAAAGGGTCTGGGAGCTCAGGTCATGATTGGCTCCGTCTATGCAAAAGTTGCGCAATACTCGAATGTTATACATGGTCCCGTCGGCTTCAATGGCATTGTCGTGTACGTTTTGGATGAAATTATTATAAAAATCGTTAGACCTGAACATCCTGTCCTGTTTTAGCACTTCTTCAACCGGGTACATATCCGGATGGCCGTACGCAGGATAGCCTTCCGGCACACCATATGTGGCATGACATATTCCATTATGGAAGTTGGCAACGTAATTGTAGCATACGACGTGGCCCTCTCCGGCCAGCTTAACTGAATATTCGGACAGACATTTTTCATAGGGATACGGGGTGTCGGGGCCATAGGGATTTGTCCAATTATGTATCTCGTTCGGATCATGCCTCCCGATGAACACATTGTCAGCGATGTAGAAGTCCTTGGATCCTGACCACTCACTGTGAACGGCCTTGTCGACATTCTCGATCCGGCACCCCTTTACTGTCAATCCGCTGCAGCCGGTTATCCTTTTTTGGCCTGCCCAAAATGCCACATCGGTATTGCGGATGGTCAGCCCCTCAAAGTAATTGTAACTGGCGGCCATGACATTGAAGAGGTTGAAGTTGCCGTTGCCGTCGAAAATGACCTCCTCGCCCTCCGCAGCCTTGATCACAATCGGCTTTTCGGGGGTTCCGTTCTGGGTCAGGAAATAGGTTCCGGAGAATTTTGCGCCCTGCCCTTGTTGATATATATCAGCCCCATAGAAAGTCCAATCCTCTTTGTAAACGCCCTCATGGACCAAAATGGTATCCCCGGGCTGCACGCGGGGCGGGTGAGTATTCCACCAGTCCGCCGTGCACCCCCCACCGGCGTAATAGGCCATCATCAGGTTGGGAAAGTTAGGTTCTTCCTTGACTCCAGCATAATCCCAGGGATAAACGTGGTAAACATTGCCACCCTCATAAGGCTTCGGCTCAGGACGGGTATGCACACTTACAACTTTCTTCCGCTCACCCCGAACGCCGTCTGGATCCGACATAACAAACTTGCACACGTATTCCGTGTCGGGCTCCAGATCCATTATGCTGCCGGCAAACAAGTTCGGAGTCACATAATCGATCCAATTGACAAGGAAAGCATTAATGATTTCCTCATTTTGGATCCGCAAAAGAGGCAATGCCTTTTTCCAAACATCATCTCCTTTTTTACGGTACCAGACTTTCACAGTGGCATTATGGTTGGCATCTCCCGAAACATACCATTCAAACCCCAAGCAGATGAGGGTCGGGTGCTCAACGACAAATTTTTCCGGTTTCACCGCTTTTCTACCTTTCCATTGCTTCCAATGTTTTTCATATTTTCCCGAGTGCTTCTTTGCAAAGACTGTGCTAGAGCCAAAGGTGGAGAGGCCTAGGACCAACGTAAAAGCAAGCAAACCCACTATAAAAAAACCTTTCTTGGTTTTCATGCCCAACCTCCTTTCTAGGACCTGATTGAAGATTAATAAAAGCAGATTGATGTTAGCTCTATATACCCGTTTTCAATATCTGTCATCTCATACGCATCACCCCCTCTCCCTAATATTCTTGTCTAACCTTTCAGCGATCTCGAGATAAACAGCCAAACAAAACCCAACGTCACTTTCAGAACTTCACACTCGGCCGATTATCTGTGAGAACTTAAATCGTTGGGACACCGCTAGGAAAATGAAGAAACAGGCTAAGAATAAATATGGAAATCCATGGCTTTCCGTCCCCACCTCACAATAGGTTTGGTTCTTCAAGTATGGGATTTGAGATCTCCCGACAGAACGGAAACCGCCCCATCAGGAGCTGGGCTTGCACATTTTGATAGGTTTTTCCATGGGAGACCTCCTAAAAGGAGGTTAAAGGTTGGAGAGAAACCAGCACTTTCAGAATAGGGAAACTGGCTTGATTGTCAAGGAAAACTGACTCCCTGGGATCCGCTGAAATCCGATTATCTGCCGGGTTGGTGCAGGCCAAATCCACAAGATTCTGGGGTTAGCAGAATCATCCGACAGTTCTGACTAGCGTCGCAATACTCAAAAATAGCCCAGGTTATGACTGCCCAAATGATCGTGGGCTTTTCAAGGAGTCCCTTTGCTCAACAATTCTTGCATGCTCCGGAAGTATCCTGTAAGCCTACCCCCATTGTCAAGACAAAAAATCACTGGGTATAAGGTGGAATTCTCGTAGAGTCCCCCGGGTGATATGAGCCCTCGTGCTCTTTGAAATAGGCCTCGTGTGGGGTGAGGTTACCCAGCGAGGAGTGAATTCGTTCAGTGTTGTAGAAAGCGAAGTAGCGGGAGAGTCCCCTTCGGGCCTCAGCTACGGTTTCATAACTGTGGAGATAGACCTCCTCGTACTTGACAGTGCGCCAGAGCCGCTCGATGAAGATGTTATCAAAGACCCGACCCCGCCCATCCATGCTCACGGCAACTCCACAGCTCTCAAGGCGACCTGTGAACTCGTTGCTTGTGAATTGGCTTCCCTGGTCGCTATTGAAGATCGTAGGGGTGGCACCGGCCAGGGCCGTGTCCAGGGCATCCAGACAGAATTGCTTTTCCATTGTAACCGACAGCTCCCAGGACAGCACATAGCGGCTATACCAGTCCATGATGGCGACCAGATACACGAACCCTTGCAGCATCCGGATGTAGGTCAGATCAGCACACCACACGTGGTCGGGACGGTCAATCTCAACTCCCCGTAGCAGATACGGATAGACCTTGTGCTCCTTGTTCGGCATGCTTGTCTTGCGCTTCGGATGAACGGCTTCAAGCCCCATGCCCCTCATCAGTCGGGCAACACGCTTGTGATTGACGGCGTATCCCTGCCGGTTCAGCCAGGCGGTCGTCCGCGGGACGCCATAGAAAGGCGTCTTCGTGTACTGTTCGTCGATCAGATTCATCAGGGTCAGGTTCAGCTCACTCTCGGGCTGCTCCCGATAGTAGAAGCTGCTCCTGGCCAATCCCAACACGGCGCACTGCCGAGAGACCGGAATCTGTGGATGTTGCACGTCGATCATGGCACGCTTCTGCTTAACTGTGTAGTTCAGATTTTTTAAAATCGCCGGGAGTTCCTCGACCAGCTTTTTCTTCCATTGCCGGATTTGGTTGCTGTGAACCCCATATTCACTGGACAGTTGGGCGATTGTTTTCTCGCCCCGCAAGGCTTCAAGGGCCACTTTCGCCTTGAAGGCCGCAGGGTGTCGTTTCCGCGTTACTCCCATCGTGAAGGACCTCCTTGCGTCCACGACGGACTCTAAACCCACCTTAATGCCCTGTCCAGTTTTTGGGGCTAATTATAGCATTTTTCAATTACATCAAGAACTCGGTAGACCCTGATTTTCAAAATCCCTGTGACAATCCTGCCCTACGCAAACTTTTCAGAGGTGGCAAACTCGTCCAGTTCAAAATCTTGGAAAAGGATGTGGTCGATGAAATCATCTTCAGGACGCCAAACCCCAGGAATCGCCTTATACTAGAACTCATGGCCCGCGCGTGCATGAGAGTCGGTGAGGTCTTGAAACTCCACCCCAAGGATGTCGAAGACCGGAAAGTTACTATCCGTGACCCCAAAAGCGGAAAAGAGGCCGAGGTTGCCTTCCTGCCACAGAAAGTCGCGGAACGGCTCAAGAGATACATCAGTGACAATGGCATCAAACCCGAAGATAGGATTTTTCCTATAAGCTACGCTGCTGCCAGGATCGTTGTAAGGAAGGCCGGTGATTTGGTCGGGATTCATCTAAAACCTCATGATTTGCGCAGACACGCCGCCACGTATGCCAGTCGATCCGGAAAACCGCTTGAAATCGTTTCGAAGATACTGTTACGGCATTCGAACCTGTCCACAACTCAAAGGTATTTAGGAAAAATCAGCGACGTAGAGGCCATGCGGTGGATCGACAGTTTGCACGGGTAACATGGCTGAAAACAGGGCTGAAGTCTTAACGGCTTCGGCCCACCTCAAGATTCCATTTCCAAGACAGTCAGGATTCAATTCAACCACCTGGCAAAATCGGCACTAGGATACTGGATTTTCGGAAAATCATGGAGCCAAAACCTAAGTGGAGGCCTGCTTTTTCGTCGATCTGCATAAGCGTTTTCCTGGCAAATTCACAAAAACGCTGGTTCACCTCTCTCGGTATATGGAGTGGTGAGAACATTTTCGACATAAGCAAGCAGTTCCGCGACGTCGTTTCGAAACGTCTTGACATCAACCTCCTCCAGATAGTTCCAGTAGTCCAAATATGATTTTGGTGATTTCAATATTCTTCGGAGGATGACCGCAACCCCACGAAGGAAATCGTCTTCCGTCTCCTTACCGGAGGCAGAGGCTCCGATCTCACTGCGTAGAACATCTAGGACATCATCGGCCCGCCTTATTGTTTCATAAGCCATTTCTGTCAGATCATCAGTGTCCATCTTTCTATTCAACGCAGAGCATCTGCAGCTCATAGTTTTTCCCATGTCCGTCTGATGCCCTGGTTTGCATCCTCCATCGCGCTACTTTTTCGACGCCGTGAATCCAGAATCGTCTCCCATATGGAAGTAGATGCTTCCGGTCATACTTCGTCCCGTGACCTGCGCCCACCCCCGGCCACATACTGCGTCTCCCTCCTCTTCACCCTCAAACGAAAATTCGAGTCTCTCAACTCCACCAATTGACTCGACCCGACAGTCCACCTCGGCCTCAACTGCACCGAATTGGAAGGTACCTGTTCCATCGTTCCCAATCGTTATGTGGCCAGGAGCCACCATATCGATGTAGTCTTTGTCCCACTGCTCCATTTCTTCAATACGCCACCTGCCAACTAATGATTTATTGATTTTCATCTTGCCCTACCTGTTGGATGGCGAAAGCCATGTTGCAAATGCTGCTGGTATTCTGAAGAAAATCGGTCGCGGAACATTCAACTTTCGGATAATGATCCTTGAATACCGATAGACTTCCGTGTCCTTATCGTAAGGTTGAATTTGAGGACACCGGATTTCTTTCAGATTCCAGTAGAAACCTTCAATAAGGACCGGTCGCAACATCAGATAGCACAACAATCGTCTAAACTGTCATCAGTTGGAGATATTACAAATTTAATTACGGAAGCGAAGCCTGAGATCGATAGCAGACATATTGATTTACAGACAAGGTAAGATTCTACCATAAAATCCTTCTAACCGCCGTCTCCACGTATGACAGAAAGAATTAGATCCGTGCTGTCACTTTTTGATCGATAAGCTACCGCCCCGGCTCCCATCATCGCAGCAGCCTGCTCATCCTCTTCATACATGGATAGGCCGATGATACGGATATGGGGAAATTCAGAATGAATTATCCGGGTCGCCTCCAGGCCGTCCATTTTAGGCATCCTGATGTCCATCAGAATGACATCCGGAGCAATCTTCCGGGCCAGTTCAACGGCTTTTAATCCATCTTCCGCCTCGCCCACAACTTCAATGTCCGTTGTCGAACCGAGCATCCTGCACAGTCCCTCCCGCACGAACGGATGATCGTCAACCAGCATCACGCGTATTTTTCCACCAGGCCGCGCTATGGGATGCGTTCTCCGAGTCTTCCCGCCCAAATCGCCCTCCTCTTGGATATTTTCAGCCAATGTTCTCTCACCCAGCGGAACGATCAGAGCAATGGTCGAGCCTGCATGGGGCGCACTTTCAATCTCCAAGCGGCCGCCTAAGTGGAGCAAACGTTCGCGGATAGCGACCAGCCCGAACTTTAGATCGGAACCTGCATCCTCCCATTTACCCTCAGCATCAAATCCCACCCCCTTATCTCTCACCACCACTTGCAACTGCCCATTTTGGCAATCCATTTTCACGTCTGCCGACATCTCGCCGCTATGCTTAAGCACATTTAAAAGCAGCTCTCGTATGGATTGGAACACCAATACGGCAATATCTTTGCGGTCCAGAACGATCGGGGCTTCGGATTGAACCTTTACTTCAAAACCCTGCTTTTCATGCATCCATCGAGCGAGCCATCCCAACGAAGTTGTGAGATCACCGGAATTGAGCACGGGGGGTGCAAGCTCTGCATTCAGTTCGCGCATTTCATGAATCGACTGGCTGATGAGTTCAAGGACACGCTCGGCAGTCGACTTCGACGGATTGTCAATTTCATTAATTAAGATTTCCTGGTTTATTTTGGCCCCTACCAGGAGCTGCTGAAGATGGTCATGAAGAATCTTTGCAATTCGGCTCCGTTCCTGCTGCTCGGCCAGTGTGAGTTCCGAGGTCAATCGGGAAAGCTGAGCCGTGCGCTTTTCAAGTTCATCGTGTGCTTTTTGCAGATTTTCTCTCGAAAGATCTTTCTGCATACAGCCCCACATACCCCTTAAGAGTAAGACTATCTGCCGCTCATCGGCCTTGGCATAGTCCGAGGCCTTGTTGCCGACCCCGGCAACCGCCACGATTCTCCCGCTCTCAAGGATCGGCACGACCATAAATCTCTCAACATAGGGATGACCAGCGGGAAGGCCTCTCTTCCCGGGGTGAGGTTTGCTGTAATCGTTGACAAACAGAGTCTTGTGTTTTCGGATAGCCTCAGCCCAAATGCCGGCATCGACAACATGCCACTGCAACGGAACACCGGTAACACTGCACTCCTTCATAACGTCTTTTGAAGCCGCATGAAGGGTATAAACTGATTCATCTTCATTCACGAATCCCAGGAATCCGATTTTACTATTCGTCAGCGCAATTGCCTGCTCGAGGATAAACCCAGTGATCTCTTTGAGAGGAGCTTCGCTCATCAAGCTTAAGTGTAACAGTGCGTCTAACCGGGCCTCCTCCAATCTAAGTGATTGCACTGTACGGATACGTTCCTGGTTTTCCTTTCTCAGTTGCTCATTTATTTGTTGAAGTTCCGCTGTTCGCTTCTGAACACGAGCTTCTAGTTCATCTCGGGATCGGCGCAGAGTTTCCTCCATTTTCTTTCGTTCGGTGATGTCGACGAGCACGTGGACTGCACCACGGGGCGTCCCTTGATCGTCAAACAGGGGTGTGGCGTGACCCACCACGTGGTTGGTCGTTCCGTCATCAAAAAGTAGACTGAATTCGAAGTCTTTCACGTGGACGCCACGGGCAGCGCGCTGCGCGGGAAGTTCATCATTGCGGAGTTCCCGTCCGTCTTTAAAGGCGCTGAAATGTTGCGGCCTTTCTTCACCAGGCGCGCTCAGGGAGGCTTCCGCGCCGCGTGGTTGCCTCAGGAGCTCGTCCGCCGCATAATTGCCGGTGATGTGAACGCTGTCCGTGTCATGGACGATAAAAACCGGCACTGGCACCAAATCCAGAAGTGTCTCCAGCTCCGCCGTCCGCTCGCGTTTCCGGCGTTCAATATCGCGTAGCACCTCTTGATTATGAACGCGCTCAATGAAATCAGCCGCTTGCCGGGCGTAAAGGTCGAGTTTTAGCAGGTCATGCTCCGCCGGGCGGTAGGGATGCCGGTAGTGGGTGGACAGCATCCCTATCATCTCTCCGTCACTATTCATCAGGGGTGTCGATTGTACCCCCCGGAATCCCGCCGAGGAGGCAATTCCTCTGTGGGGTTCGAACGGAGCATCCGTGTGCACGTCCTCAATGACGACCCTTTCGCCGCTCCTCATCGCCCTGCTGCACGCCGTGCCGTCGTCGATCCTCACCGTTCGGAAGTGGTCGAGGAAGTCCTGTTCGAATCCACGGTGTGCGACGATTTTCAGAGTGTTGTTCGACGGGTCGAAGAGTTGAACGTTGCCCATGTCAGCGCGTGTGATGTCAATGGCAGCAAGCAAAACCTCTTCCAATGCTGTGACAAAGTCTGGGCAGACGAGCAAGCGATTGACCAATTGATGCAGGCTGCTCACCAGGGCATATTCTTCTGTAAGCCTATCTTCGCTCTCACTTGAGGCCGCATGAGGGTCGCATTTGCCGGCCTGCTCCTCCAACTCCTTGATTCTCTCTTGCAATTCTTCATAGGTTGGGTTTGGGGTCATGGGAACCCTCCGAGGCGGTGGTCGTTTGTATTAGGCCTTGGGAACCCTGATGATGATCAATTACTTAAAGACGGTTAAATCATCAATCGGGTGAATCCTGTATTAACAGCGTCGAAGCGTAGTAAAGTGCTCAGATTAGACTTTCTTATTCGAAATCATTCAGCTTTTAGGTTTGCGATTGTAATTGGAAAGGTGATTCCTTGAGCTGAAATCGGAAATTAGGATACGCAGGGTATTGTGATGAGAGAATAAACCATACGGCACTTATTCTCCGCTTTTAGACCCTTGGAGGCCGGTTTGCTCATGCCTAAAAGTTGGCATATCCTGCCAGTATCAAAAATATCGCCCAATTACATATATCGAGAGTATCTCAGAAATTTTCGGTTTGTCGAAACCTGTGATAACTTCCTTTCCAAGGTCCTCATCTTCTTGTGATTAGCGCCACAATAGTTGAAAACAGCCCTGGTTACGACTGCCCAAATAAGTGAAAATCAGCCTGCCTTCAAAACTCCGAGTTTCATGTCAGCATGCCCGACGCTCAGCCACTTATCGTATACTGAAATTTCATAACAGCTGAGCCGCGCAACAATGCCAAGCGTAAGCTTTAGCATCGGCCGCCTCAAGAACAAAACAATAGCAACTCAGCTTGCGGGATGGGGAGCTCACATCACAGGTTGCAATAAATACTATGCAAAACTGCAAAAAGTGCGGGCACATCATAGTTCGATCAGGTTTTTCTTGAAAGCAATTTTGGTTAATCCGGCTACCGAATTTACATTCAGTTTTTCCATGATGTTGTATTTATGCGACTCCACGGTTTTGGGACTGATATTCAGCTTATCAGCTATGCGTCTGACCGGTGTCCCATCAGCCAGGAGTTGAAAGACTTGACGCTCGCGCATGCTTAATTTCTCAAACGGATCCTTCTCCCTCTCAGTGGATTCCTTCACCTGACTTTGAATTACGGCCTGCGCGGCCTTGGCAAAGTAGGTGCCCCCGGCTTTAGCGGATTCAAGAGACAGAATCAGATTCGAAAGCGGCTCGTCCTTCATGACATAACCCGATACTCCAGCATTGAAAAGCATTTTTACTCGACTGTCACAATACATTGTAAAGATGATAATCTTCACTTCGGGATAGGCAGTTTTTATTTCCAGGGTGGCCTCCAGTCCGTTCAGTTCGGGCATGCTGATGTCCATTATGACGATTTCTGGAGTCAGGGACTGTATGAGTTCCACTGCTTGGCGGCCGTTGTGTGCTTCTCCTACGACTTCGAATTCTGGATGATCATGCAGTGCGGATTTGATTCCCTTTATAATGACCTCATGGTCATCAGCTATAAGCACTCTGGTTTTCTCTCTCTTCGTCTTCATCCCGTAAGACCCGTCCGTTGGATGTACAGAAAACAACTTTGTTTAAGGACGTTAACTTATGGAACTTGAACCAGTGTGCTAAA